>JBQCJO010000469.1:0-5050 GCA_051952735.1 Rhizomicrobium sp. | reverse complement strand
CAGAAAGAGCGTGGGTTTGTAGTCGCGGGCGGGCTTGGCGTCGGTCGTGTCGGACATCGTCTCAGGTCTTTATCAGGTTGGCGAACAGGGCATCACCCGGCATCCGCGCAACCCGGCAGGGATCATTCCCCCGGCGGCGGAGCCGGGCGGCGAATTCGTTCACCCCTGAAACCAAAGCGGTTCATCGGTCGAAAGCCCAAGGAAATCAGTTGGAATTGTTCTAACAGCCGCCCCGTCGCCGGTCCAGCGGTCAGGAAAAGGACGAAAGCGCGCGGATTTGGTGGCCGTGCTCGTCGAAATTGCGCGGGTTGAGCCACGCCTGGAACCGGCCGGAGATGGCGGGCCATTCCCCGTCGATGATCGAATAATAGACCGTGTCCCAGTTGCCGCCCTTGGTCCAACTGGTCTGGCGCATCATGCCCTCGCGGGTGAAGCCATAACGCAGCGCCGCCCGGTTCGAAGCTTCGTTCTCCGGCCCGCAGCGCCACTCCAAACGCCGGTAACCCAGCGTACCCAGCGCATAGTTCGCAAGCAGATAGAAAGCCTCAGTTCCCGCCGCGGTGCGTTGCAGCGCCTTGCCATAGGTCAAGCCGATTTCGCAGGTCGCCGTCTGGGGATCGATGCGCAGCAGGAAATAGACGCCCAGCGCCTTGCCATTCGTCTTCTCGCGCACCGCGTAGAGAACCTGATTGTCGCGCCCCGAACGATCGGTAAGCCAATCGCGAAACGCCTTCTCATCCCCGAACGGACCGGAGGGAATGCCTTTCCACAACTCATCGACCGAGCCGATGGATTCCCACAGCTCCTTCGTGTGGCGCTTCACATCCACCCGCTCCAGATCGACGAAGCGTCCTTCGAGAATTTTCGCGTCCGGCGTGGGACGCGGCAGAACGGGCGCTTTCATGCGGATGCCAGAACTTTCTTTGCTTCTTCGGCGTCTTTGGCGATCTGCGCCTTCAGCGCATCGAGACCGTCAAGCTTCGCTTCGCCGCGGATGTAGTGCACGAATTCCACCGCCATATGCTTTCCGTAAAGGTCGCTGTCGAAATCGAAGAGCCAGCTTTCGAGCAGCGGCTCCTTCGTCTCCCACATAGGGCGGATTCCGAAATTCGCAACGCCGTCCCGGCGCATGACAGGCTTGTCGTCTTCGTAGATCGTCGCGCGCACGGCATAAACGCCGTACGCAGGCTTGAGCGTATCGGTTATGCGCATATTGGCGGTCGGCACGCCGATGGTGCGGCCCCGCTTGTCGCCATGCTCCACGCGCGATTCCACGCTCCAGTAGTGGCCCAGCAGTTTCGCCGCTATTTCCGGCTTACCCGCCTTCAACGCTTCGCGGATATGGGTGGACGAGATTTTCTCAGTGCCGTCTTCCAGCACCGGCTCGAAAACTTCCACATTGAAGCCTTCCATCTCGCCCATGTAGCCCAGGACCGTCGTGTTGCCCGCACGGCCCTTTCCGAACTGAAAGTCCTCGCCGACCACCACGCAGGAAACACCTAGGCCGTTCACCAGGACATCGAGCACGAATTCCTGCGCCGTCTTCGTTGCCATCTGCGCGTCGAAGGCGAGCGCGAACATCACATCCGCGCCCTGCTCCGCGATCAACCGCGCCTTGGTGCGGAATGGCGTGAGGCGGAAGCTTTCCGGCGACGGGCGGAAGAATTCCTGCGGATGTGGCTCGAAGGCCAGCACGCCCATGGGCGCGCCCGTGGCGTCCGCATGCACTTTCGCCCGCGCAATCAGCGCCTGATGACCGCGATGAACGCCGTCGAAATTGCCGATCGCCACCACCGCACCTTTGCTCTCGGCGGTCACGTCATTGTAGTGGCGGAAGATACGCATTCGGCTTTGGATGTCAGGCTTTCGGGCGAGCGGGCGCCATCACCAGCGTGTCGGCTTCCACCACCACGGTGTCACCGACCTTGCACACGCAATCGAACGTCACGCGCCGCTTCACCGGCTCGACCTCTTTCACCGTGCAGGTGGTGACGACGGTGTCGCCGATACGCACCGGCGCCTTGAAGCGCGTGGTCGCACCCATGAAGATCGTGCCAGGGCCTGGGATCTGCATGCCCAGCACCTTGGAGATGTAGATCAGCGTGATGACGCCGTGCGCCACGCGGCCGCGGAAGATCGTCTTGCGGGCGTAAGCTTCGTCGAAATGCACCGGGTTCATGTCGCCCGACACCTCGCCGAACTTCTGCACGTCTTCTTCCGTCACGGTGCGCGAATAGCTTTCGCTCATGCCCGGCTTCAGGTCGTCGATATAATAGGTCACGAGCAGTGCTCCTTGTGCGGCTGTCCGGTTCTTATCGGCGCCAAGCCTACCAGACAAGCGCGCGCATCGCCGCCTTGGCATGCACGCCCGCCTTGGCGAACAATTCCGCCATGTGGCGCTCGGTCAATTCGGTCACATCCTCGCCATGCACGCCGTCGGCAATGAATAGCGCCTCGATTCCGGCGGCGTTGGCGCCCTTGATGTCCGTGTGCATGCCGTCGCCGATGGCGAGTGGGTTCTTCGCGCCCTTCATGGCCGCGCGGACGTAGTCGTAGATCGCGGCTTTGGGCTTGCCGTAATAAATGACCTCGCCGCCGATCTTCTCATATTCGTTGGCGACCGCTCCCGCGCAATAGACCAACCTGCCGCCGCGCTGCACCACCCAATCCGGATTGGCGCAGATCATGGGCAAACGGCGAGCCTTTATCTTCGCCAGAAGCTCTGCGTAGTCGGCCGGCGTTTCCGGGTCGTCGTCAGATAGGCCACTGCACAAGACAACTTCGGCCTTGTCGACATCGACCGGTTCGACATCGAGCCCGTCGAAGATTCCGCTGTCGCGCTCAGGTCCGAGATGCAGCATCGCGAGCCGATGCGACTTTGCGCGTTCCGCCAGATCGTCGCGCGTCGCGATGCCCGACGTAACGATGGAGTCATAACAATCCAGCGGTATGCCGTACTTTTTTACGAACAATTCCTCGACGTCGCTCACCGGGCGCGGAGCGTTGGTGAGCAGGATCACTGGACCGAAATTTTCCTTGAAGTTCTTAAGGGCGGCGCAAGCAGATGCGAATGCCTTGTGCCCGTTGTGCAGCACACCCCACACGTCGCACACCAGCGCGTCATGGCCGGAGGCGATTTCGTGCAAGCCCTGGATGATCTTCGTCATGGGCGAGCGGATCGCACGACCACGCCCGCTCGGTCAATGCGGCTCAGGCGCTGCGCTTGAACGGCACGATGGAGGCCGGGCGTTCCGGTGCCACGAATTCCGGCACGCGCACCTGATCGTCGCGCACCGCGCGCGGTTCGCCGAAGAGATAGCCCTGGGCGAAATCCACATTGTAATCGAGCAATTGCACGACGGTCTTCTCGTCCTCGACGCGTTCGGCGATGAGGTTGAGGCCGTGCCGCGCCAGAAGCTTCTTGAAATCTTCTGCCGCGACCAGGGCATTCGCGCCCTTCATTCCGTTCATCAGTGTCTCGCCGCGCACCTTGATGTGGCGGAAGCCCAGACCTTTCAGCTTGGCGAAATCCAGCGCCAGATTGTTCACATGATCCATCGACAGCGCGAAGCCGAGATTGGACAGGTACATCAGGTTGGAGTCGCCCTGCGGCCCGGCTTTCTCCACCGCCGTCTGCGAGAATTCGAACACGATCTGGCTCGCCAGATCGCGGTTGTGGTGCATGTATTCGAGGAATTGCGGGAAGAACTCGTGATCGGCCAGCGTGTCGCCGGAGATGTTGCAGAAGACCGCGATCTCTTTCGTCTTGGTCGTCAGGCGGCGCACGATCTGCACGCAGCGAAACAGCAGCAGATTATCTACCACGCTCATCAGGCCGGCCGGAGCCGCCACTTTCATATATTGCGCCGGCATGATCACGGCGCCGTCTTCGGCGCGCAGGCGCGACAGCGCTTCGTAATAGCGCAACTTGCGCTGCGGCAGGCTCACGATGGGCTGTAAGTAAAGATCGACGCGGTTTTCTTCCAGCGCGGCGCGGATGGTTTCCAGCAACTGCGGCTCGCCCAGCGTCTCAAGATAGTTTTTCGCCTTTGCGGACGTGTGCTGCTCGATCATGTGCGATGCGGGCGCGGCCGTGCGGGCGGAATTGGCGATCTTGCCCGCGAAATCGCGCATCAGGCTTTCCAGAACCTGTAGCTCGGAAATGATCTTCTTGCTCTGTGCGTTCGCCTTGGCTTCAGCCGTAGCCTTCACCTCATCGATCTTCGCATGCGTCTCGTTGATGATGACGCGGAATTCCTTGTTCGCCTGCTTCAGCTTGGCGATTTCGGTGCGGGTGACGCGCTTCTCGCGCCTGCGCAGGATCGCGGCGTGAATCTGCGTGATGCCGAGGAACACCGCGGCACCGGCGAGAATGGCGACCGGAAACTCGACCAGATTGAAGATGGCGAGCAACAGGCTGCCGATCGCGGCGAGCATCGCGGACGTGAAGACAATGATGGCGTTCGTCATTGGCAGGGGTACCCAGACCTAGCCTGCCCAGTATTCCTTGCCGCCCGTTGCGAATTCGTTAACCTTGATAATTCGTGACCGCCTGCGGATGGGCCTATTCCGCCCTTTTCTGGTAATTCAACGCCATGGCCAAGCCGGACCCCAAGCTTTTGTCCCGCCTCTCCCGCATTGAGGGGCAGGTGCGCGGCGTCGCCCGCATGGTGGAAGAAGAGCGCTATTGCATCGACGTGCTGGACCAGATCCAGGCGATCAAGGCGGCGCTGAAGAAAGTGGAAGAACAGATTCTGAAGGATCATTCCGCGCATTGCGTGGCCCATGCCATCAGAAGCGGCGATGTGGACGACCAGAAAAAGAAGTTCGACGAGCTCGTCGAATTGTTCGGCCGCTATTCACGCTAGCGCATCAGCGTTTCCTGCGCCGTCAACGCGCGCCACATCCCATCGCGATACTGAAAGATATCCTCGAACCGTATGCGGCCGAGCAAACTCCCGTCCGGCTTCGTCGCCATGTTCACGCCGCGCACGATGGCACGGTCGCCGGATAGCGCGACTTTTACATTGCTCAACTTGATGCCGTTGTT
>JBQCJO010000468.1:0-9271 GCA_051952735.1 Rhizomicrobium sp. | reverse complement strand
CGTTTTCGGTATCGCTTTCCTTCTGATCTATCCGCTCGCGATCGTCTGGCCGTCGGGCTGGGCGTGGCATGAGGGGGCACCCTCTTCCAGCGACTACTACATGATGATCGTCGGCGTTTACTTCGTGCTCGGCATTTTCCTTATCCTCGCCGCGCGCGATCCGCTCGCGAACCGCAGCCTGATCTGGTTCACCGTCGTCTCCAGCCTGGTGCATGCCGCAATCATGGCGGAGCAGTCCTTCGGCACGATGGGCGGCATGGATCATATGGGCCATTTGATGGGTGACGTTCCGGCGCTTTTCGGCGTGGCGATCATCCTTGGCGGCCTGCTGTGGAGCGCGGACAAGTCTGCCGCTTGAGGAAGGCGTGGCGCTGGCGTATGTCCCCGGCGCCATGACCAACCCACCGCTCTGGAAAGCCACCGTCGTCGTCGCCAAGGAAGAAGCCGGCGACATCGCATCGGCGTTCGAGCTGGGCACCGATCCGCAGGCGGTTCTCATCCACGAAGAGCCGTTCAAGCCGGACGCCACGGTGGAAGCACTCTACACCGCGATGCCCGATGGCGATCTGCTCAGCAAGCTCGCCAGCCGCGCGGTGCATGTCGCGCTGTTGCCGGATGTGGACTGGATCAAGCTCAGCCAGGAAGGCTTACCGCCGGTGCGCGCGGGCCGCTTCTTCGTGTTCGGCGCGCATGACAAGGGCAAGGTGCCGGATGGCGTCATTCCCATCCGCATCGAAGCAGGGCTTGCCTTCGGCACCGGCCATCATGCCACCACCGCGCTGTGCCTCGGCGTGCTGTCCGATCTTTCCAAGCGCCGCGCCTACAACAATGTCCTCGATCTCGGCTGCGGTACAGGCCTTCTCGCGATCGGCGCGGCGAAGCTCTGGAAGAAGAAGGTGCTCGCGTCCGATATCGATCCGATCGCCGTCGAGATCACGCGCGACAACGCGCGCGCGAACGGCGAAAGCGCCCTCATCCACGCCGTCACCGCCGACGGCCTCACCAGCCCCGCGCTCGCTGCAAAGGCGCCATACGATCTCATCATTGCGAATATTTTAGCGGGGCCATTGACGCAGCTTGCGCCGTCCATCGCCCACGCATTGGAACGCGGGGGCTTGCTCATTCTTTCCGGCCTGCTCACCTGGCAGGAAAATCTTGTTCTCAGTTTCTATCGCCCGCATGGCCTGATCTTGCGCGACACGCGGCGCGAAGGCCCATGGTCGGCACTCGTGCTTGAGGCAGCGCGCGGGCGGCGGTAGGGTCCGGCCCGATCCCCATCCGAGTGCGATTTCATGGACAAAACACAGTCTTTCCAGTCCTTCGAGGACCGTTCCGACGCCGCCACCGTGGCGCCGCGATTAAAGCTCTTGCGCGCGGAACTCGCCAAGCGCGGGCTGGACGGTTTCGTCGTCCCGCATTCGGACGAATACCAAAGCGAATATCTGCCCGAGTGCAACGAGCGCCTTGCGTGGCTCACCTCATTCACCGGTTCGGCGGGCGCCGCCGTCGTGCTGAAAGACAAAGCAGCCGTGTTCGCCGATGGCCGTTACACGCTGCAGGTTCGCCAGCAGACGGACACCAAGCAATTCGAGCCGCGCGATCTTGTCGAAGAAGGCCCGAACAAATGGTTGGAGAACAACGCGCCGAAGGGTGCGAAGATCGGTTTCGATCCGTGGGTTCACTCCGCCGCCAGCGCCGACGCGCTGCGCGCCAGCGTGGAACGAGCGGGCGCCACGCTGGTCGCCGTCGATGGCAATCCGATCGACGCCGTGTGGCATGACCGCCCCGCCGCCCCGGCCGCGAAAGCGATCCCGCATGCGATGAACCTTGCCGGCGAAGGCGCGGAGTCCAAGCGCACGCGGATCGCCGAAGACATCAAGAAGAACGGCGCGGATGCCGCCATCGTGTCGCTCGCGGATTCGATCTGCTGGCTCCTGAACGTGCGCGGCGGCGACACGCCGCACACGCCGTTCGTCCTCTCTTACGCGATTTTGAACAGCGACGGCTCCGCCGACTGGTTCGTGGACGAACGCAAGATCACGCCCGACGTGACCAAGCATCTGGGCAATGCCGTGCGCGTGCGCGCGCCATCGGAGTTCAACGGCGCGCTCGACGCGCTGAAAGGCAAAACCGTGGTCGCCGATCCGAATTGGACGGCGGCTGCCGCGTTCGACCGCCTCGCGAAAGCCGGCGCCACGGTGAAGCGCGGCGTCGATCCATGCCAATTGCCAAAGGCGTGCAAGAATCCTGTGGAAATCGAAGGCTCGCGCAAGGCGCATATCCGTGACGGCGCGGCGCTCTCCAACTTCCTCGCCTGGATGGCGCGCGAAGCGCCGAACGGCGAGCTAACAGAAATCGAAGCCGCCGAAACGCTGGAAGGCTACCGCAAGAAGGCGGGATCGCTGACCGACCTTTCGTTCGATTCCATTTCCGGCGCCGCGCCGCATGCGGCGCTTCCGCATTACCGCGTGACGACCTCGTCCAACCGCAAGATCAACAAGAACGAGATCTATCTCATCGACTCCGGCGGCCAGTATCCGGACGGCACCACGGACGTGACACGCACCATGATCGTGGGGACGCCCACCGCGGAGATGAAAGACCGTTTCACCCGCGTGCTCAAAGGCCATATCGCGCTGGGCACGATGAAATTTCCGCCGGGCACGCCGGGCGTGGCGCTGGATGCGTTCGCGCGCAAAGCGCTGTGGGATGCGGGGCTGGATTACGATCACGGCACCGGCCATGGCGTCGGTTCGTATCTGTCGGTGCATGAAGGCCCGCAGAATATCTCCAAGCGGCCGATCCACCAGCCGCTGATGCCGGGCATGATCTGCTCCAACGAGCCGGGCTATTACAAGGAAGGCGAATACGGCATCCGCATCGAAAACCTCATCGTGGTCACCGAGCCCAAAGCGGTGAAAGGCGGCGACCGCAAGATGATGGAATTCGAAACCGTCACATGGGCCCCGATCGACCTCAACCTCGTGGAGCCGTCGCTGCTGACGAAGGACGAGCGCGACTGGCTGAACGACTATCACGCCAAGACGCGCGCCAAGCTGTCGTCGCTCGTCGATGATGACACGAAGGCATGGCTCGAAAACGCGACGCGGGCGATCTGACCATGGCGATGCTTTCGCGTTGCGTTGTTGCCGCCGGCCTGCTCGCGCTTGGCGGCTGCCAGGTGTGGCCGGTCAATCAGGATCCGGATGGCATGGCCTATCGCCGCAATGCCAACCGCGTGGTGGAAGCGATCCAGGCCTATAGGCATGACAAGGGCGCATGGCCCGCATCACTGGCGTCGTTGACACCGTCCTATATTTCCGCGCTGCCGGATGAACCGCATCTGGACTATCACGCTTATGACGGATCGGTGCTGTATCACTTCATCCCGCAATGGCCGCAGCTTCGCCCGGTTTATTGCCAGTCCGTCGGCGCGACCACGGAGTGGCGTTGCAAGGAAAAAGTGATCTAGGCGGGGCGTGGGCCGCGCTCTATATTTTTGTCATCAGGAGATTCCCATGAAGACCTTCGCGCTCGCCGCCGCCATTGCCGCCCTCGCTCTCACTGGATGCGTGTCCGGCACGTATGTGAGCAAGGAACAGAGCGCGCAATTCCAGGTGGGAACCACCACGGAACAGCAGGTTCTCGCCGCGCTGGGCGAACCGGATGCGAAGGCCGAGCTCATCAATGGCGGACGCCGTGACAGCTACATCCGCGAAGCCGATGGCGAAACGCCGATCGATTACGTGCCGCTCATTGCGCTAGTGGTGGCGCCGAACTACGGCCACACCACGACCGTCAATTTCGACTTCGATGCGAACGGCGTGTTGAAGGATGTCAGCCGCTTCCGCGAGCGCTCCTGATTATCCGAGCTGGATCAACCGCTTGAGATAAATCTTCCTATTTCGCGGACTAATTGCTTGACGACCACGTGACAGGGGTCTATGTTGATTATGGCTCTCGCGGCATCATGAGAGTCGTTGCCCGCCCAGTTCGGCGGGTTTTTCTTTTCTCCCCAAAGGGAGGGGTGGGGGGGGCGGTACCCCCATCAATGTGCAATTCAACTACCAGCGGTTGGGGTAGAGGCGCTGGCAGCACCACTTAATCTTGAGACGCGCAAAATTTTGGTTTCGCGCAAATTCAAAGCCCCTTGATCATTGCAAGCCACGCATCTTCGTCGATCACCTTCACGCCGAATTTCTGCGCATCGGTGAGCTTAGATCCCGCGCCGGGGCCGGCTACGACAAGATCGGTCTTCTTGGACACCGAACCTGCGGTCTTCGCGCCCAATGATTCCGCTTTCACCTTGGCTTCCTGGCGCGTCATCTTTTCGAGGCTGCCGGTGAACACGACCGTCTTGCCCGCGACCGGCGATCCCTTGATCTTCGGTGCAGCGACATCCTGAACGTCCACCTCTTTCAGGAGGCGATCGACAACCTTGCGATTGTGCGGCTCGTCGAAGAAGTCCTTAATCGCTTCGGCGACCACATCGCCGATGCCGCCGATGGCGTTGAGCTGTTCGACGGCATCCTTGCTCTCCATCGCTTCGACGAACGCATCGATGCTGTGGAAGGTACGGGCCAGCAACCGCGCATTGGTTTCGCCGACATGGCGGATGCCCAGCGCATTGATGAAGCGGTCCAGCCCGATCTTGCGCCGTGCATCGATGGCGGCGACGAGATTCTCGACCAGCTTGCCTTCGCCCTCGTCCTTCTTCTTGGACTTGGCATCGACGGCATCCTTGCCTTCCTTGGCGCGGCGTTCGGCGCTCTGCTCCGCGCGCTTCGCGGCCAGAACCTTGCCAAGCTTCGCGGGTTGCTTCGCAAGCTGGAAGATATCCGCAGGCTCTTTCAGCATCCCCGCTTCGTGCAGCGTCTCGATATAGGTGCCGCCGAAGCCTTCGATGTCGAATGCATCGCGGCCGACGAAATGCTTGAGCCGTTCCACCGCCTGTGCCGCGCAGATGAGGCCGCCGGTGCAGCGGCGATCGACGTCTTGCTTGCCGGTCTTTTCATCAACCTCACGGACGGCATGGCTGTGGCAGATTGGGCATTTGTGCGGGAACTGATAGGGCTTGGCGCCGCGCGGCCGCTTGTCGGTGAGAACCTTCACCACCTGCGGGATCACGTCGCCCCCGCGCTGGATGATGACCGTATCGCCTTCGCGCGCATCGAGCCGTTCGATCTCGTCTTCGTTGTGCAACGTCGCGTTCTCGACCACGACGCCACCGACCGTAATGGGTTTGAGCCTCGCCACGGGCGTCAGCTTGCCGGTGCGGCCGACCTGGATGTCGATCTTCTCGAGGAACCTCTCCGCCTGCTCCGCCGCGAACTTGTGTGCGATGGCCCAACGCGGCGAACGCGATACGAAACCAAGCCGCTCCTGCAGCTTCAGATCATCGACCTTGTAGACAACGCCGTCGATATCGTAGCCGAGCTTCGCGCGCTTGCTTTCGATATCGCTGTAGAATTTGAGGATCTGCTTCACCGTCTCGCAGCGGCGCACCAGCGGGTTCACCTTGAAGCCGAAGGACTTGAACGCTTCGAGCATGCTCCACTGCGTGTCCGCCGGCATCTTGCTCACCTCGCCCCAGGTGTAGGCAAAGAAGTTCAAGTCGCGCGCCGCGGTGATGGAAGGATCGAGCTGGCGCACCGAGCCTGCGGCGGAGTTGCGCGGATTGGCGTAGGTCGGCTTGCCATCCTTCTCCTGCCGCTTGTTCAACGCGGCGAAATTGGCGTGGGTCATATAGACCTCGCCGCGCACTTCCAGAACGTCCGGCGCCTTGCCGTGCAGGCGCAGCGGAATGTCCTTGATGGTGCGAAGATTGGCGGTGATGTCCTCGCCTTCTGCGCCGTCGCCGCGCGTCGCGCCCTGCACAAAGACGCCCTTCTCGTAACGCAGCGACGCGGAAAGCCCATCGATCTTGGGTTCGGCGGTGAAGACGATGTCGTGATCGTCCTTCAGACCCAGGAAGCGGCGGATGCGCGCCACGAATTCCTCGACGTCTTCGTCCGCGAAGGCGTTGTCGAGCGACAACATGGGAACCCGATGCACGACCTTCTTGAACTTGTCCGAAACCGCCGAACCGACGCGGTGCGACGGACTGTCGGCGCGGATCAGTTTCGGAAAGCGCGTCTCGATCGCGAGATTGCGCTTGCGCAGCGCGTCGTAGTCCGCGTCCGAAATGGTCGGCGCATCGTCTGCGTGATAGCGGCGGTCATGCTCCGCGATCTCGGAGGCCAGCCCTTCGAGTTCCTTCTTCGCCTCGGCTTCGGTCAACTTTTCAACCGGCTTGCCGCCGGAGGCGCCGAACAGATCCGGCGCACCCGTATTCTTCGTCGTCTTGGAGCCCGCTTTGGCTTTGCCGCTCATGCCCGCTTCCGCGCCTTCTTCTGCGGCGTCGCTTCGTTCATCAAACGCTTGGCGGCGGCTCTGGCTTCATCCGTCACCGTCGCGCCGGACAGCATCCGCGCAATCTCTTCGCCGCGCTCATCATCAGAGAGCATATCGACCCGCGTGCGGTCGCCCTTGCGGGCGATGCGGAAATGCCGGTCCGCCCGCGCCGCGACCTGCGGGGCGTGGGTCACGAGAAGAACCTGCGTGGTCTTTGCCAATCGCTGCAGCCGCTCGCCCACCGCATCGGCCACCGCGCCGCCGACACCGCGATCCACTTCGTCGAACACCAGCACGGCGGGCGGGCTGGTTTCGGAAAGCGCCACTTTCAGCGCCAGCGAGAACCGCGCCAGTTCGCCGCCCGAAGCGATCTTCGTCAGCGGCCCGAACGGCGCGCTTTCGATGGTGGCCACTTCAAACGCGACACGCTCAAGCCCGTTCACCGTCGCCGCATCTTCAGCCAGCGGCTCCAGCGCCACGCGGAATTTCGCATGCGCCAGTTTCAGCGGGATCAGTTCGGAAACCACCGAGCCTTCGAGCTTCCTCGCCGTAGCTTTGCGCGCCGTCGAAAGCTTGCGCGCCACATCGAGAAACGCGGTCCGCGTCTTCGCAACTTCGGCTTCGGCAGCTTTCAGGCTGGTGCCGCCACCGGCAAGAGAATCCAGCTTTGTCTGAAACTCGCTGGCGACGCGCGGCAATTCATCGGGCTGCACGCCATATTTCCGTGCGGCGGCGCGCAGCGCGAAGAGCCGATCTTCCTTGCGCTCCAGTTCGGAGCCATCGCTGTCGAGCCGCGACAGCAAGCCTTCGAGATCGCGCCGCGCTTCTTCGGTCTGCGCGAAGGCTTGCTCAAGCGCTGCTTCCGCAGCGGATGCCGCCTTGCGCGCCTCCTCGTTGGTGCGGCCCAGTCTCTTGAGAGCGCCGGCGAGTGAAGCCTCCGCGCCACGATCGCCGCCCAGAAGTTCGACCGTCGCGGAAATGTCTTCCGCGATCTTGCTTGCGTTCATCAGCATCGTGCGCTCTGCGGCAAGCTTTGCTTCCTCGCCTTCTTCGGGCGCGAGCGCGGAAAGTTCGGTGGCGGCATGGCGCACGAAATCGGCGTCCGCCGCTGCAGCCGCTGCCGCTTTGCGAAGTTCGTCCAGCCGCGCGCGGGCCGCTTCGAACGCGGCGAAGCGCACAGCCACGGCTTCTGCGAGCGCCGCATTACCGCCGAAGGCGTCGAGGATATGGCGATGGGTTGAGGTGTCGAACAATCCGCGATCATCCGATTGGCCGTGGATTTCCACCAGCATCCCGCCCAGATCGCGCAACAGCCCCACTCCAACCGGCTCATCGTTCACAAAGGCGCGCGTGCGCCCATCGGCCGTGATTGCGCGTCGCAGGATCACTTCTCCCTCAGCCGGAATTCCGTTGTCCGCCATCAGCGCGAACGAGACGTGCTTCGGCGACAGGTCGAAGATGGCGACCGCCGATCCCTGGCTCGCGCCGGTGCGCACGCTTGAGCGCCCGCCCGCACGCGCGCCGGCGGCAAGACCCAGGGCGTCGAGAAGAATGGATTTGCCCGCGCCCGTCTCACCCGTAAGCACGTTGAGACCGGGCGCAAAATCCAGCGCCACGTCCTCGATCAGAACGAGGTCGCGAATCTTGAGCGTCGCGAGCATAAGCCCAGTTTATAGCTGGAATTGCCGCGCAAGCCACGAGCTCTTGTCGGCTTCGGGCTTCAGATTGTGGGTCACCAGAAGATCATAGGCGTCCTGGTACCACGGGCTGCCCGGATAGTTCGCCCCCAGCACGGCCGCCGCCGTCTTCGCTTCGTTGTAGATGCCCAGCGCATAGTAGGCTTCGGTCAAGCGCTCCAGCGCTTCGGCGATCTGTGACGTCTTCTGATAGCGCTGTACGACGGTCTTAAAACGGTTGATCGCGCCGATATAGTCGTGCCGAACCAGATAATAACGGCCGACTTCCATTTCCTTGCCGGAGAGATGGTCCAGTGTCAGGTCGATCTTCAGGCGTGCATCGCGGGCATATTCGCTGCTTGGGAAACGCTGCACCACATCCTGCAGCGCGGTCAGCGCCTGCTCCGTCACCGTCTGGTCACGGCCGACATCGACGATCTGCTCGTAGAGTGCCATCGCCTTCAGATAGAAGGCATAGGCCACTTCCCGGCTGCCGGGATGCAGCGAGATGTACTGGTCCGCAGCATTGGTCGCGTCGGTATATTTGTTCGCCTGATAATAGCAGAAAGCGCTCATCAGCATCGCACGTCGCGCCCAGACGGAATAAGGATGCTGGCGTTCGACCTCATCGAACTGCTTGGCGGCGGCGTCCCATTCATGCTTGTCGATCTGCTTCCAGGCGTCGGCGTAGATTTGCTCGACCGGGCGCTCGACATAGTCGGCATCCTTCTTGTCGTCGCTGGTACCCGAGCAGGCGGAGAGCACAAGACCGGCGGCGGCCACAAAGCCGAGGATTCCGAACCGGACGTTTCCGAGACGGATATTTTTGAACCCATTCAAAAGCATAGCTTCTCCCGAACAGGGGCAGCCGGCACCCTGGCGGCCACCTTATGCCATCGAGCCGGAACCCCGGTCCAGACCGCCCAAGGCCAATTCCCCTTACATGGCAAAGATTTGTGCTTGGGCAGGCTGCCGCCTGGATCGGGAAATCCCTAGATTTCGACAGCCCTGTAATTCGACGGGTCGGCGAACAGCGCGCGCAGAACCGCATTGTTCGTTGCATGCCCGGATTTCACGCCCTCGAAGCGCGCGATCAGCGGCCCGCCCGCAAGCGCCATGTCGCCGATAGCGTCCAGTATCTTGTGCCGAACGAACTCATCGGGAAACCGCATCATGTCCTTGTTCATGACGGTATCGCCGTC
>JBQCJO010000467.1:0-2248 GCA_051952735.1 Rhizomicrobium sp. | reverse complement strand
CGATGCAGATGTAAGAGACAAGCGGCACGAAGAAGGCGAGCGTCAGGCTGGCGTGATCGGCGGTATAGCCGGTGATCACAGGAAGGATCGCGCCGCCGACGATCGCCATGCAGAGAAGGCCGGATGTCGACGGCGTGGGCGCATCGGAACGCTCCATCGTCAGGGTGAAGATGGTTGGGAACATGATCGAATTGAAGAAGCCGATGGCAATGGCGGCCATACCAGCCACCTGCCCGGCCTTCACGCTGCCGAACAGCAAAGTAACAAAGCCGCCCTGCTGGGTCACCACAAGGCATAACAACATCGCAACAACAGCGGCGGCAGCCAACACACGATCCGCCGGAATGCGGATGAGCACCGCGCTGCCGAGCGCGCGGCCCACCATTGCGCCGCCCCAGTAGAAGCTGAGCAAACGCCCCGCTTCGGCAAAGCTCACATTCATGGTCGTTGGCGCATGCAGGAAATTGATCATGATGCTGCCGATCGACACTTCCGCACCGACATAAAGAAAGATCGCGAGCCCGCCGAACAACGCCCATTTCGACGCGAAGGCGGCAAAGGGCGAAACCTTGGCGCCGGCCGCTTCTTGCGGGACACGCAGAAGCGCGCGCAACCGCCACAGAAACATGCCCAGCAAGACAAGGATCACCGCAATAGCGAGGAATTGCTTGTCCACGTTGCGCAGGGTGGCTTCGCGTGCGGCAGCGCTGGCGACGCCGCCGAAAACGCCATCGCGCAGGATGAGATAGGAACCGATGATCGGCGCGATCACCGTGCCCAGCGAGTTGAATGTCTGCGACAGAGTAAGCCGGAAGTGTGAGCCTTTCGGCGGGCCGAGCAGTGCTGCCAACGGATTGGCGGCGACCTGAAGCTGGGTGATGCCGCCCGCGATCACGAACAGCGCGATGAGAACGAACCAGTAGGAACTGAAATGCGTGGCCACCGGCATCAGCAGGCAGCCCACGAGCATCGCGCCGAGGGCCAGGAGAATTGTGCGCGCATAGCCGGTTTTCTCCAGAACAAGCGCGGCAGGTATCGAGATCACGCCATAAGCGAGGAAGAACGCGAACTGCGTGAGCATCGATTCCGCGTAGGTCAGGCTGAACACGGCTTTGACGCTGGGCACCAAGGGATCAATGGACGCCGTGACGAAGCCCCACATGAAGAAGAGCGTGGTGACTGTGGCGAAGGCGCCGCTCTTATTTGAGTCCGACAAAGACGTTTCCTTCGGTGGAGAGATAGTTGTTCTTGTAGTCGAAGCGGTCGGTATCGGAGAACAGCAGCCAGTAATACTTCATCTGCTCGCTCCACCAATAGCCGGGACAGAGATCACCCTGCTTCATCGGCGTTGTGGAGATATCGTCGATGATGGTGAAGCCGTACGCGGCGCGGCTCGATGTCTTCATCATCTCGTAGTGCAGGCGCGCGAGTTCGCGGTAGCGATCGTCCGGCTCCAGCAGGAAGAGATTGAGGCAGGAGTCGACGACCTCCGGCCGCCGTTCGTTGGTCACGCGCTCCGCGGCGGCTTTCGCGTAGTCATAGCCTTCCGGCAGCACGCCGAACTTCGCTTGCACCTTTGCCCAGCTCGCGAGATAGGCCTTGCCGCGCACCATGTCCCCGCCTTGCGCAAGAAGGCCGGCATAGAATGCGGCAAGCTCGCTCTGGTGATGGTCCTGCACGGCGCCGGTTTCGAAATCGACTTGTGGAAACCACAGGTCGCCGTTCATTTCCTGCGCCTGATATTTCACGATGGCGGCGGTGTGCACGTCGTACATGCGCTTGAAATCGGCATCGCCGAACAACTGCCAGCCATCCCACAGATACTCGAAATAGGAATCGCTCGGCGGACCGATGCTCGCGCGGCGGCTTTGCCACGCACCGGTTTCGATATTGATGGTGTCGGCAACGAGATCGATCTTCGAGCGGCGGTCGAACAGCGCCACCATCGCGCGCTTGGCCATGTCGTAGTAGCGCTTGTCGCCGGTGGCTTTGCTGAGCGTGCCCCATTCGGCGATGTAGGTGCCGATCTCCGCGGGGAAGCTGACCGGATCGCGCACCGCGCCCGTCCGCAGATTCACAAAGCGATAGGGCATGCCGGTGGGCGACTTGGTGAAAGCTGGCGACAACCGGTCGGCCATGTCCTTCGCCAGCGCGAGCAGCTTCTTCTCTTTCGTGCCGTGCCAGCCGGAGAGCAGGCCGCCGACAATGCGAATGCCTGTTTCAAAGACCTGCACTTCGCCATCGATGT
>JBQCJO010000466.1:0-4131 GCA_051952735.1 Rhizomicrobium sp. | reverse complement strand
GGTTGATGAAGAGAACGATCGTGTTGGACTTGGAAATATGGCCGGTGAGCTTGCGCAGCGCCTGGCTCATCAGGCGGGCCTGAAGGCCGGGGAGCTGATCGCCCATTTCGCCTTCGAGTTCGGCCTTCGGCGTCAGTGCCGCGACCGAGTCCACCACCACGATGTCGACACCGCCGGAGCGCACCAGCGTGTCGGTGATTTCCAGCGCCTGCTCGCCCGTGTCGGGCTGCGAGATCAGCATCTCGTCGATATCGACGCCGAGCTTCTTGGCATAAACCGGATCGAGCGCATGTTCCGCGTCCACATAGGCCGCGATGCCGCCCTTCTTCTGGATCTCCGCCACGACATGCAGCGCCAGAGTCGTCTTGCCCGAAGATTCAGGGCCGTAAACTTCGATGACGCGGCCGCGGGGCAAGCCACCGATGCCGAGGGCGATGTCGAGGCCCAGGGAGCCGGTGGGGACAGTGTCGGTGTCGACGGCCAGGTCCTTCTGACCCAGCTTCATCACCGAGCCCTTGCCGAAGGCGCGGTCGATCTGGCTCAGCGCGGCTTCGAGGGCCCGCTTGCGCTCGGAATTCTCGTCTTTGTCCTTGCCCACTACGCGCAACGCTGTCGCTTCCTTCGAGGCTGCCATGACCGTCTCTCCTTCTTTGCATGCCGCCCACCGGCACGCAACGAAAGGCAATGTATCCACTTTGTTCTCATTGGCAAGCCGCTACCCAAGGTGCTGATTCGGCTTGGAAATACCACCGCTTGTTCTTGGGGTGTTCGCCGAATCTATTCGGCGGCGGTCAAGGCCGGCCGGTGGCCCGAATCCCGGCCCTGATTCCCGCCGGACCGCGCCGCCAGACGGTGCCGAAACCAGTGGCTTTTGCGGGCCCAGATATAGATGCCGGTGAGCGAAAGCATCGCCACCACCAGGCCGGTGAGGAAGATGAGGATGCGTCCGGGAAGGCCGAGGATGCGGCCGGTGTGAAGCTGATATTGCGCCTGCATATAGATGTCGCCGGCGCTGCCTTGCCCCACAACGTCGGCATCGAGCACGGCACCGGTGCGGTCGTCGAAATAATAATAAGACGAGCCCAGCCCGGTTTGCGCGTTCTCGCTCGCGCGGGTGAAGCCGACGCCGTACGCGTTGTAGGCCGCATAGTGGAAGATGAGTTGCGGCGTGACCTGCCAATGATGCTTGGCCGCTTCCGCTTTCAGGCGCGCAATCGCATCGTCATAGGAAAGCAGCGCGGGCTTGGGATGGGCCGTAGCACGCTTGGCCGCCACTTCTTCCAGCGACGGCTTGAGCGGGGAGAACAGCGAGACGATGGGACGAACCACCTGATCGGGCAGATTCATGCCAACGCCGGTGGCGGCGACGATCAGCAACACACCCCACAGCCACAAGCCGCCGGCGCGATGCAGATCGAGATTGAGGCGGAAATTGCCGGCGCCGCGCTTCACTTTCCACGCGATCTTCCAGCGTTCGAAGAACGGTCCCGCGCGCGGCAGCGTCAATGCGAAGCCGACAAAGCAATCGATGGTCCAGATGCAACCGATGATGCCCATCAGCAGCAAGCCCCATGTGCCCGGAAGTTGCAGCGTGTAGTGGAAGAGGTAGAGGAACGGCATCAGATGCACCGGCGCGAAGCAGCATGCGCCCCACAGGCGTTTGCCGAGCACTTGCCCCGTTACCGGATCGGCGAACACCTGATCGTAATCGAGCGCCGCGCCATTCTTGCCTTCCACGCGCAGAACCGCCGCCTCACCGTCCTTGTGCGCCAGCGGAATGAGCGTGACCTGCGCCAAGGGGAGAGCGCGTTCCACTTTGCCGGCGAGCATGGACGGTGAGAGCGGCGTGCCGTGCGTGTTAGTCTGAAACAGCGACGGATTGATGAAGGCGTCGATCTCTTCGTTGAAGACGATGGCGCTTCCCGTCAGCCCCGCCAGCGCGAGGAAGAGCGCCAGGCTCAATCCCGCGTAGCGATGAAGGCGGACGAGAGCTGCGCGCATCACATCTTCCAGCTGATCGAGAGCGTATAGTTGCGCGGCGCTCCGGGCTGGATGTAGGCGATGTCGTAAGAGCCCAGGTAATAACGCTCATCGAAGATGTTCTTCACGTTGAACTGCAACTCGGCGGGGCCGAAGTCGTAACTCAGAAGACCGTTGACCAGTGTGTAGTCGGGCAGCTTGAAGCTGTTCGGCAGATCGCCCCACTGGCTGGCATAGCGGTAAACGCCGCCCCCGATGCCGAAGCCCTTGAGCGCACCGTCCTGCACTTCGTACTTCGTCCAGAATCCGATGCTGGTCGGCGGCACATCGAGCGGGTGATCGCCGATGGGAACCGCGTTGTCGCGCGTGACGCGCGCATTGACATAGGCATAGGTGAGGATCGCATCCCAGCCGTCGGCAAGCTGCGCATGCGCATCGAGCTCGAAGCCCTTGCTCTGCTGCTCACCCGTCTGCACGGAGTAGCCGACATGCGCGAGGTCGTCGGTGGAGACGTTCTGGCGCGTGAGTTGATAGACCGACGCGGTTACGTCCACGCGGCCGTCCCACAGATTGGCCTTCACGCCGGCCTCATATTGCTGACCGGTTTCCGGCTTGAGCGAGCCGCCCGCGAACGTCGAACCGGCAATCGGCAGGAAGGATTCGCTGTAGCTGGCGTAAAGCGCGGTCTGCGGTGCGAGCGCGTAAGTCAGGCCAACGCGCGGAACGAACTTGTCGTCGGAATGCGACGTGAACACGCCGGACCAGCCGTCGCCCGTGCGCGCCGTGTCGTAGCGGCCGCTGAGCGTGAGCGTGAAGTCGCCCCACTTGGCGTGATCCTGAATGTAGTAACCGGTGTCGCGCACGATCTGGCGAACGTGGTTGAAGCTCGAATAGACCGGGAACGGCGCGCCATAGACCGGGTTGTAGAGATCCAGCGGCATGTAGGCCGCGGGATCGGAATAGTCGATCTCCTGCGAATTCCATTTGTAGAGATAGTTGTAATAATCGACGCCCGCGATCAGCGTGTGCGCGATCTCGCCGGTGTTGAACACCGCTTCGATGCGCGTATCGACGCCCCAGTTTCCCCATGCACCCTGCGCGCTGTAGGGATAGCGATAGAGCGTGCGGTCATCCGTATCCAGATAGGCCGAATACATGATGTGGTCCCAATCGGTGTCGTTCCACACGTAGCGGAAGTTCTGCTTGATCGTGAACACGTCGCTGAGGCGATGGCTGAACTCGTAACCGATCGCATCGCGGTTGCTGACCGTGACATTGGAGCGGCCAGGTTCGCCGGTGTAGCGGTCGAGCGGATAGCGCTTGCTGGTCGGGCCCGGCACGACGCCGCCGATATAGGTGAGCGGAAAACTCGAGTCGCCATCGTCATGCTGATACGAGCCCAGAACGGTGAGTTGGGTGTTCGCGTCGATATCCCATGTGACTGAAGGCGCGATATAGGTGCGGTCGTTGCCCCCGACATGCTGGGTGAACTCGCCGGAATGCCGGAACATCGCGACCAGGCGTCCGTTCACGGAATCCGACAACACCGCATTGCCATCGAAATCGCCTTCATAGGAACCGTAGGAGCCGTAGCTTGCTTCGAGCGTCAGCGCGTTGACATCCTGCGGACGTTTGCTGACGAGATTGACGAGGCCGCCGAGAGGACCTTGCCCATAGAGCGCGGAAGACGGGCCCTTCATGATCTCGATCTGCTCGAGGCCATAGAGCTCTGCGTTCAATTGTACGCCGGAATCGAACAGCAACCCGTCGAGATAGATGTAGCCCGAGTCATCGAAGCCGCGCAGGCGGAAGTAATCGTAGTTCGAGTAGTAACCGCCGGGCATGACGCCGGCGACGTTGCGCAGCGCGTCGTCCAGTTTGATGTCGTGCTGATCGGAAAGAAGCGCGCTGGAAATGACCTGTATGTTCTGAGGGGTTTCCACCAGCGGGGTGGCGTCCTTGTTCACATCGACGGTGGCCTTGGTGCCGGTGACGACCACCGTCTCCACGGCGCCAACCGCCGCGCTCGACAGGTCGCCCGATGGGTCCGCCCAAGCTGCCGATGTACCCGCGACCGCACAAAAAGCGGCCAAAACCCAGCAATTTCCCCGCATTTCAACCCTCGATGACTTACACCGTCATCTCAATAAT
>JBQCJO010000465.1:0-3668 GCA_051952735.1 Rhizomicrobium sp. | reverse complement strand
CGGGTATTCTCGACGGCAGCATGGAGTTCGTCTGGCTGCTCGGCGCGGACGAGTTCGATGTGAACAAGCTCGGCAATGCCTTCGTCGTCTATCAGGGCACGCATGGCGATGCCGGTGCGCATCGCGCGGACGTCATTCTTCCCGGCGCCGCTTACACCGAGAAGGAAGGCCTTTACGTCAATTTCGAGGGCCGCGTGCAGCGCACGAAGCGCGCTGTGTTTCCGCCGGGCGATGCGAAGGAAGATTGGGCGATCATCCGCGCCTATTCGCAGGTCGCTGGCAAAACGCTGCCCTATGACGACCGCGATGCGCTGCATCAGGCAATGTATAAAGACGCGCTGACGTTCAAGGACATGCACGAAGCGCCCGCGCACCTTGGTGCCGATCCTGCGGTGTGGGGCGCCATCGGCAAGGCGGGAACGATCGACAGCAAAGCGCCGCTCGAATGCGCGATCCGCGATTTCTACATGACCAACCCCATCGCGCGCGCGAGCGAGACGATGGCCGAGTGCAGCCGCATCTTCGTGGGCGGGCCGCAACAGATGGCGGCGGAGTAGGGCGATGCCACTGGTACCTTTCCTGAACTGGCTCACCCTGCACACCTTCGGCGGCACAATGCCGTTCTGGGTCGCCTGGACGATCGGCGAAGTCATCCTGATGGCGGTGGTCTGTCTCGTGCTGATGCTCGGGGTTGCCGGCGTCATTCTCGCAGACCGCAAGATCTGGGCGGCCGCGCAGATGCGCCGCGGCCCGAACGTGGTGGGTCCGTTTGGCCTGTTTCAGACGCTGGCAGATGCCTTCAAGTTCCTGTTCAAGGAGCCGATCATTCCGTCGGGAGCGAACAAGGTTTTGTTCCTCCTCGCGCCGCTCATCACCTCGACATTGGCGCTATGTGCCTGGGCCGTGTTGCCCGTTAGCGCCGGCGTGGCGTTTTCCAATATCAATGTCGGCATTCTCTATCTCTTCGCGATCTCTTCGCTCAGCGTCTATGGCGTGATCATGGCGGGTTGGGCATCCAACTCGAAATATCCCTTCCTCGCTTCGCTGCGCGCGGCGGCGCAGATGGTGTCGTACGAAGTCTCCATCGGCTTTGTGATGATCACGGTGCTTCTGTTCGCAGGCACGCTGAACCTTTCCGCCATCGTGGAAGCGCAGCGCAACGGCTGGTTCGTGGCCACGATGCTGTTCCCGATGTTCGTGATTTTCTTCGTGTCGTCGCTCGCGGAAACGCAGCGCCCGCCGTTCGATCTGCTGGAAGCGGAATCCGAACTCGTCGCGGGCTTCATGACGGAATATTCGGCGACACCGTTCCTGCTCTTCTTCCTCGGCGAATATCTGAATGTAATGCTGCTGTGCGGTTTGATGACCGTGCTGTTCTTCGGCGGCTGGTTGCCGATCTGGAGCATCGCGCCATTCACCTTCGTGCCCGGCTTCATCTGGTTCCTGCTGAAGGCGGTATTCATCTTCTTCTTGATGGCGATGGTGAAGGCGATCGTGCCGCGCTATCGCTACGACCAGCTCATGCGTCTCGGTTGGAAAGTGTTTCTGCCGGTCTCGTTGCTCTGGGTCGTGATCACCGCGGGCTGGGTTCTCTACCGCTCGGGAGGTTTCTGATGGCCGCGATGGACCGCGCCGCGCGCAATATCTTTCTTTGGGAGTTCGTGAAGGCCTTCGCCGTAGCGATGCGCTATTTCTTCCGCCCGAAGGTGACGCTGAACTATCCGTTCGAGAAAGGCCCGCTGTCGTCCCGCTTCCGCGGTGAGCATGCGCTGCGCCGCTATCCGAACGGCGAAGAACGCTGCATCGCCTGCAAGCTGTGCGAAGCGATCTGCCCCGCGCAGGCCATCACCATCGAAGCGGAGCCACGCGCCGACGGCTCGCGCCGCACGACGCGCTACGACATCGACATGGTGAAGTGCATCTATTGCGGCCTGTGCCAGGAAGCCTGCCCGGTGGACGCCATCGTGGAAGGCCCGAACTTCGAATTCGCGACCGAGACGCGCGAAGAGCTCTACTACGACAAGAACCGGCTGCTCGCGAATGGTGATCGCTGGGAGCCGGAGATCGCACGCAATCTCGAACTGGATGCGCCGTATCGATGACCGGTCTGGCTCTCACGTCTGCGAAGGAGGTCGGCTGATGTCCCTTGCCGATATCCAGGCGCGTGCGCGCTCGAAGGCGGGCAGGGCCGACCCGAAGGCCCGTGCGAAATATTTCCATGCGGCGAACAACGCGCGGAAGATAGCGAACCTGAAGGCCGATGGCTGGGTGATCCCGTTATCGGAATGGCTCGGCCACAACAACGGGCCGGATTGGTTTGCCAGTGAGCTCTTCATCGACTGGTGTTGGAAGCAGGCGCACAGGAAGGCCTGGACTGCCCCAACGCAGGAAATCGGCGTGCGCCGCGCCCGCAAGGCGGAAGCGCTCGGCGTGACCTACAAGCAATATGTTTTGGAAATCCTGGAACGCGGCCGCTATCTCGACGAAGAGACGGCCGCAGAGTTGCGGATGCACTGATGCTGCTGCAAGCGATCGCCTTTTACGTTTTCTCGGCCGTGCTGCTGATATCGGCGCTGGCGGTCGTGTCCGCCCGCAATCCGGTGCATTCGGTTCTGTTTCTGATCTTCGCCTTTTTCAACGCCGCCGGACTGTTCGTGCTGTTGGGGGCGGAGTTCCTGGCGATGATCCTCGTCGTCGTTTATGTCGGCGCTGTTGCGGTGCTCTTCCTGTTCGTTGTGATGATGCTCGATGTGGATTTCGAGGATCTCAAGAAAGGCGCGCTGCAATATCTGCCGCTGGGCGCGGTGATCGGGCTCGGCATGGCGGCTGAACTTGTAATGGTAGGGCTTGTCTGGGAATTCGCGCCGGCGTCCGCCGGTGCGCGTGCTTCGGCCACGCCGTCCGGCATGACCAACACCGAAGCGCTCGGCCACCTCATCTACACAGACTACGTCTACTACTTCCAGATCGCGGGACTTGTGCTGCTAGTCGCCATGATCGGCGCCATCGTGCTCACTCTGCGCGCGCGGCCCGGCGTTCGCCGCCAGTCGATCCCGGTGCAGAACGCGCGCACGCCGGCGATGGCGATGGAAATGCACGACGTGAAACCGGGGCAGGGGGCGTAACATGGTCATTGGCCTCGGACACTATCTGGCGCTTGCGGCGATCCTGTTCACGATCGGCGTGTTCGGAATTTTCCTGAACCGCAAGAACATCATCATTATCCTGATGTCGATCGAGCTGATCCTGCTTGCGGTGAACATCAACTTCGTCGCGTTCTCCAGCTTCCTGCACGACATGGTGGGGCAGGTATTCGCGCTCTTCGTGCTGACGGTGGCTGCCGCCGAAGCAGCTATCGGTCTCGCTATCCTCGTCGTCTATTTCCGCAACCGCGGCTCCATCGCCGTGGAAGACGTCAACGTCATGAAAGGCTGAGACGTGTACGCAGCGATCGTCTTCCTCCCCATCATCGGTTCGGCCATCGCGGGCCTGTTCGGCCGCATCATCGGCGCGCGCGCAAGCGAGCTCGTCACGACCGTTCTGCTGTTCGTCTCGGCTGCGCTGTCTTGCTACGTCTTCTACGATGTGACGGTGCTGGGTCACGGCGCCATCGTGCAGATCATGCCCTGGATCACCTCGGGCGATTTCGAGGCGGATTGGACCATCCG
>JBQCJO010000464.1:0-8336 GCA_051952735.1 Rhizomicrobium sp. | reverse complement strand
GGATCAGAATTGCGGCGCGTCGGGGTTGAAGATCGATCCGAAGTTGTTCGCGAAAGCTGAAGCCATCGCGGGCGCCGTGTCGCCGGCTTAAGCCGCCAGCCGCAGCATCGCGCCGGAAACGGCGGCTGCCAGCGCTTCCACCGTCCGCACGTCTTCGTCGTTGAACGCGCGCTTGTCGCGCCAATAGGCGCCCATCGCCGCAATCGGCGATGCGCCGCCCACAGGCGCCATCACCAGGCTGTTCACGAAGGTATTGCGATAGACGTCGTGCGGAATGCGCGCGTCCTGGAAGATGTCCGCGATGGCGGCGGTTTCCTTGTTCATCATGCACCAGCCGGAGATGCAGGTTTCCATCGGAAACTTCTGGCCCTTCCACAAAGGTCCGATGGCGTCCTCTTCGACATAGTGACACTTGCCGTTGTCGCGCAGCACGAAGGTCACGCCGTCCGCCGAGCAGACCGAACGCGCGGTGGAGCGCACGATGGCGATGATCTCCGCCAGCGATCCGGCGACGCTCAGCCGGTCCTGCGCCGCTTCCAGCAGCTTCAGGCGAAAGTCCTGATCGCCGCGCGTGCGATATTCGTCTGTCAAATACTGCCCCGGTCCCCGATTCTCCTTGAGGAATACAAGTCTCACCTTGCGAATACAATAAAGCCGCAGGCGGCTGACAGTTCTGCCGAAAACCCCTGGTTGTCGCGGGGTGTCGCATTCGACTCACATGATTTGTCGCGGTTGCTGCGAAATTTGTTGCGAAAGCCGCCACGCCCCGCCTTCCGGCGTCCTATATTCAGCCCATGCGCTTTGGCCCTCATCTTCTCGAAGAAATCCTGCGGCGGACGGATATCGTCCAGCTCGTGGGCCGGCGCGTGAAACTCACCCGCAAGGGCCGCGTGCTGTGGGGCTGCTGCCCCTTCCACAAGGAGAAGTCGGCCAGCTTCAAGGTGGAGAACGAGCGGCGCGCCTACAAATGCTTCGGCTGCGGCGCGCATGGCGACGCCTTCAAATGGCTGATGGAGACCGAAGGTCTCACATTCCCCGAAGCCGTCGAGAAGCTGGCGGGCGAAGCGGGCGTCGAACTTCCCAAATGGTCGGCGGAAGACGAAGCGCGCGAGGAAAAGAAGAAGTCGCTCTACGACGTGGTGGAAGCGGCCTGCGCATTCTTCGAAGAACAGTTGCGCGGCACGAACAATCGCGAAGCGCGTGACTATCTCGTCTCGCGCGGGCTGAACGGCGAAGCGGCGAAGCAATTCCGCCTCGGCTATGCGCCGGGCGGCGATGCATTGAAAGAACATCTCTATACGAAGAACATTCCGCTGGACGACATGGTCGCAGCGGGCCTTGTGCGGCCGCAAGATGGCGATCGTCCGGCGCGCGATTTCTTCTTCAACCGCGTGATGTTTCCGATCGCCGATGCGCGCGGGCGCATCGTGGCGTTCGGCGCGCGTGCGCTCGATCCCGACGCCAAGCCCAAATACATCAACACCGGCGAGACGACGCTCTTCTCCAAGGGCCATCTGCTTTACAATTTCGACAAGGCGCGCCCCGCGGCGTTGAAAGCGCAAACGATCATATTGGCCGAAGGCTATATGGATGTGATCGCGCTGGTGCGCGCCGGTTTCGATTATGCCGTCGCCCCGCTCGGTACGGCTTTTACCGAAAACCAGTTGCAACTGCTCTGGCGTACTACGCCAGAGCCGATTTTATGCTTCGACGGCGACCCCGCCGGTCAGAACGCAGCACGCAAGGCTGTCGAACTATCATTGCAGCATCTAAAGCCAGGGCACTCGTTACGTTTCGCCTTTCTTCCAAAAGGCGATGATCCGGATTCTTTTATCAGAGCGCACGGCACATCTGGAATGAAGTCGGTTTTGAGCAAGGCTCTTCCTCTTGCAGAAATGCTTTGGAGAATCCTAACCGAAGAACAAGATTTTGAATCTCCCGAACGGCGAGCTGGTTTGGTCAACCATGTAAACGAGCGGTTGAAAGCAATTCCGTCAGTTGACGTTCGGGAATTCTATTTTCAGGGATTGGCAGAAAAAATCTCGTCGAGATTTGATATTCAAACGGAGATATCTAGAGGCGAGATCCGCGCCAAGGCGATGAAATCAGCAAAGTTTGATCCGAAATCAAATTACAAAAAGGCGGGCGGAGGTTTTCGACAGGTGACCACAGCGGTTAGGGGATCAACCATCGCCGCGAGCATTGAAAAAAATCGAGCCGCTCCGTCACTAAGGCCGGCCGATTCACAGGGCCGAGTGGCGCTTCGAAAAAAGGATTCCGGCGCACTCACCGCTCCTAACGATAAATTGGCACTGCTGAATGCCCGACTTACCGGACAGAATTCCGGCGCGCGCAGCCTCAAGGAGGTGGAACTCTGCGTGCTCCTGTTCCGCCACCCGGATCTGGCGCTCCACCATGCCGAGATTGTCGCCGAATTGCCCTTCCAGGACCGCGTCCTTGACAGGTTTCGGCACGAGCTTCTAAACCTCGCCGCCTCCGGCTCCAGGCTTGAAAATCAAGGTTTGGAGGCCCATCTGGTCCGTCACGGCATGTCCGAACTCGTCGAGCGCCTGAACGCGCGGGCACTGGCGAGCGGAGAAGTCGCCCCGGCGGACGACACGCAGGGGTTTGAGGGTGCCGAAGACATCGAAGCCCGCTGGCTCAGAGCCGCATCCCAGTTACGGGACATGGCCGAAACCGGCCCCGAGCGGCTTCGGGCTTTCGAGCGATTCAAGTCCGAAGGCACCGAGGAGAGCTGGCGCGACGCCGCCAATCTTCTTCCGAGGCATGACGACTAGCGCGGTATTCGCGTTCTGTTCACGGTAGAGCGCAAAAACCGGACTCATCCCACATAGGGTAGAGAGTTCTGCAAAAACGGAAATTGTCAGTTGGCGACGAAGAAAGACCTGAAGAAGAAGCCGGCCAAGGCCGCTCCCGCAAAGTCCACCGCGAAGGCGAAGTCCAAACCGGCGAAGCCGGCCGCGAAGGCCGCGGCCTCCAAATCCGCCGCCGTGAAGAAAGCCGCGCCGGCGAAGGCTGCGGCAAAGACGCCCGCCAAGGCGGCCGTGAAGGCCGACGCCAAGTCGTCCAAGAAATCCGAGAAGCTCGATCCGAAGCTGGCCAAAGCCGCTGCCGCATCGCAGCCGGTGCTGGTGAAGAAGGAAACCGTCCTCAAGAACGGCAAGGTCGTTCCGGTGAAGGGCCTCAAGCCCGGCGAAGCCGAGCCGCCGGGAGATGCGGACTCGCCGCTCCTGGATATGTCGGACGCGTCCGTCCGCAAGATGATCACCAAGGCGAAGGCGCGCGGCTACGTCACCTATGACGAGCTGAACAAGGTGCTGCCGTCGGAGAAAGTGTCCTCCGAACAGATCGAAGACACGATGTCGATGCTCAGCGAGATGGGCATCAACGTCATCGAATCCGAAGAGCAGGAAGAAGGCGAAGGCGGCGAGGGCGGCGAAGGCGGCGCGCTGACGACGACCACCGGCACTGCGGTCGCGACGACCGCCACCGGCAAGGAAACCTACGACCGCACCGACGATCCGGTGCGCATGTATCTGCGCGAGATGGGCAGCGTCGAGCTTCTCTCCCGCGAAGGCGAAATCGCCATTGCCAAGCGCATCGAAGCCGGCCGCGAACTCATGATCGGCGCGCTGTGCGAATCCCCGCTCACCTTCGAAGCCATCACCGTTTGGCGCGACGAACTCAACGAAGGCAAAGTCCTCTTACGCGACATCATCGATCTGGAAGCGATGTATGGCGCCGGTCCCGACGGACAGAACAACCAGAACGCCGCCGCGCCCGCCACGGGTCCGGACGGTCAGCCGGTGATCGCCGCGCCGGTCGTGCCCAAGCCGTTCGTGCCCAAGCCCCCGCCGCCGCCCAAGCCCGTTGCCGCGCCGCCGGCGCCGCGTGCCGATGGCGAAGAGGTCGATCCGTGTGAAGCCGCCGCCGCAGCCGATGCCGCGGAAGGCGAGGATGAGGACGAGGGCAATCTGCCGCTCTCCGCGATGGAAGCCGCGCTCAAGCCGCAGGTGCTGGAGACGCTCGACAACATCGCCAATCTCTACAAGAAGCTCGGCAAGCTGCAGGACGCGAGCGTCGAAGCCGCCCTCGGCAGCGCCGAGGACCTTTCCACCTCGCAGGAGCGCCGCTTCAAGAAGCTGCGCAACGACACCGTCGATCTGGTGAAGGGCCTCAAGCTCAACAACAACCGCATCGAAGCGCTTGTCGATCAGATGTACGGCATGAACAAGCGCCTGGTGTCGCTGGAAGGCCGCCTGTTGCGCCTCGCCGAAGCGCATGGCGTGGACCGCAGCGACTTCCTGAAAGAGCATTTCGGCAACGAGCTGGATCCGCAATGGGCGCGCCGCGTCGGCCGCCTCACGCGTCCCGGCTGGAAGGATTTCATCCAGGACGAGCGCGACAAGATCGCTGCGTTCCGCGACGAGATCCAGTCGCTCGCGCAGGAGACGCGCCAGTCCATCGGCGAATATCGCCGCATCGTGCACACCGTGCAGAAGGGCGAGCGCGAAAGCGGTCAGGCGAAGAAGGAGATGATCGAAGCGAACCTTCGCCTCGTGATCTCCATCGCCAAGAAATACACCAACCGCGGCCTGCAGTTCCTCGACCTCATCCAGGAAGGCAATATCGGCCTGATGAAGGCGGTCGATAAGTTCGAATACCGCCGCGGCTACAAGTTCTCGACCTATGCGACGTGGTGGATCCGTCAGGCCATCACCCGCTCCATCGCCGATCAGGCGCGCACCATACGTATCCCGGTGCACATGATCGAGACGATCAACAAACTGGTGCGCACAAGCCGCCAGATGCTGCACGAAATCGGCCGCGAGCCGACGCCGGAAGAGCTGGCCGAACGCCTCGCCATGCCGCTGGAAAAAGTGCGCAAGGTTCTGAAGATCGCCAAGGAGCCGATCAGCCTCGAAACGCCCATCGGCGACGAGGAAGATTCGCATCTGGGCGATTTCATCGAGGACAAGAACGCCGTCCTGCCGATCGACGCCGCCATCCAGGCCAACCTGCGCGAGACGACCACGCGCGTGCTGGCCACGCTCACCCCGCGCGAAGAGCGCGTGCTGCGCATGCGCTTCGGCATCGGCATGAACACCGACCACACGCTGGAAGAAGTCGGCCAGCAGTTCTCGGTGACGCGCGAACGTATCCGCCAGATCGAAGCGAAGGCCCTGCGCAAGCTCAAGCACCCGAGCCGCAGCCGCAAGCTCCGCTCGTTCCTGGACAACTGATCACAAAAGAATCGACCCTCCCCTTGAGGGAGGGTCGAAATCTGCGCTAGCAGATTTCGGGGAGGGGCACTCTCCCATGGCAACCAAAGAAGGACAGAAGTTTCTCGCATGCGTGGTTCCAATCCCGACAAATTCGCAGATCGTCAGAGCGACGCGCAGAAGGCGCGCCAGGCGCAGCTAGAGAAGGTGCGCGCGAAGATGGCGGAAGTCGCCGCGAAGAAGCCGCAGCTCGATGCTGAGCGCGCGAAGATCGCCAAGGAACGCGCCGAGCGCGAAGAGCAGCGCAAGATCGAGAAAGAAGCGCGCGCGAAGAAGGAAGCCGAGCAGCGCGAAGCCGCCCGCCTCGCCGCCGAAGCCGCCGCCCGCGAAGAAGCCGAAGCCAAAGAGCGCGAAAAGACCGAACGCCTCAAGGCGCACGCGCAGCTTCTGGCCGACCAGAAAGCCGCTCGCGACGCGCGTTATGCCGCGCGCAAGGCGCGGCAGAAGTAAGATCATTCGACAGGACAAGTCGGAACGAAGCCCGCGCCAAGCAGCGCGGGTTTTTCGTTTAACGGCCTTTGGGAATGAACGTCGCGTTCTTCTTCTCGATCACCGCGCGCGAGGTGATCTCCTTGTGAACATCAGCCAGCAACGTCACGACATCGGCCGGGTTGGTCGCGCCTTTGGCTTGGGCAATCCCCGCCGTCAGGATCGCCGCCACCTGCATCTCAAACTGAAAGTGATCCATGGTGCGCTCGCTCCTTGCGCCGGGCGGAACCCTACGCCGCGCGGATGAAGAAGGTCTGAAGCTCAGGAGCCGCCCGGGACAAGCGGTCCTTGGGGACGGTAGGAGTAGTTGCAACGCAGGTGTTTTTCCAGCCGAAGAGCGGAACAGGCTCTCGCGCTGCTCCGCTCTCGGATTTCTAGACGTAAGCAGCAATCGGCAGACCGTGCCACGTACGCCCCGCCGACTCAGTAACAAGCACTGCGAAGTTCGGTTTCACCGCCGCCGCAGCGGTCTTCGCCTTTTCGAGGACGGTCGCGCGATTCACCTGACCGGAATAATCGTATTCGGCGGGCGGCAAATGGTACGTCGTACCTTGATCGCTGCGGATGGTCTGGCTGAAGCCCTGCGCACGCATCTTCTCGTGCAGCTTCGTGTAGTCGTCGCGATCCGCATTGTGCAGTTCAACACGTGTAGTAAAGGAGGCCATTGGGAAATCCCCGTAAAAAAGGGTTGCACAACGAGCAGGAGGGGTTCCGCCGCCGCAACCTTAACGGAGCATGACGAATGCCCCGAAAATGTCAACAATAGAAACCTTTTAATGTTTATTTAGCAAACAGTTTGGCAAAATAACGTTGCCATGTAGGTTCTTGCGACATGAATGATTCGGATGCAGATCGCCTCTATCGGAAATTCGGCAGCCTAATTCGGCTGCACCGCGAAAACAGAGCCGAGCTAATGACACAGGAGCGTCTCGGACAATTAGTTGGGTTGTCTCGAACCTCGATAACGAACATCGAAAAAGGAAGGCAGCACATAAGCCTTCATCATCTTTTCCAACTTGCAAAAGCTTTGAAGGTCGCACCAGCAGCGCTACTGCCGGCGACAGGTGATCTGTCACAAGCATCGGATGTAGATGAACGCTTATTGTCCGAAGTTGATGAAGACATTGCTGATTGGGCGAGGAGTGTTGTTAGAAAGTGAACTCGAAGGAATTTCAAATGCGTAAGCCTCGATCTCATGAAGCGATTAGGGCCGACGTCACTGAGCTTCTCGCTCAGCTAAAAATCAATTCTGTTCCAGTGCCTGTTGAACGAATTGCAAATTTGTTAGGGGCCAGGGTTCACTATTCTCCTTTCGAGGGTGAGTTGGCAGGCATGCTAGTTCGTCGTGAGGGTCAAACAGTTATTGGTGTGAACTCGCTACATCATTCTAGACGCCAGAGATTCACGATTGCTCATGAATTAGGTCATCTTAAGTATCACGAGGGCGAGATTCACGTTGATAGAAAGCTTCAGATAAATCGACGTGATGCGAACTCATCGCTTGCGGTAGATCCCGAAGAAATCGAGGCAAATAGATTTGCCGCCGAGCTTTTGATGCCTTTTGCACATATCGCCAGTGATTTGATTGCTTTGGATATTGATGTAGAGGACGACGACCAAATAAGAGATTTGGCGGAAAGGTACGCCGTGAGTGCGCAAGCAATGACGCATCGCATAACTAATATACTCTCGATGTAAGTGCTGCTTTAGCCGCCATAAAGTGATCTAAAATTCTCGACCACATCATCGCCTCTCTCGCCACTTGGATCACCCATGCCATCGCGTGGCTCGGCTATCCGGGCATCGTGTTGTTGATGGCGCTGGAATCCTCGCTTCTTCCGATCCCGTCCGAGATTGTGATGCCGTTCGCGGGCTATCTCGCATCCACGGGGCGCTTTCATGTCTTCCTCGTGGCGCTGTCCGGCGCGATCGGCTGCACTATCGGCTCGACGCTGATCTATTACATCGGCGCGAAGGGCGGCCGCCCTTTCGTAGAGACATACGGTACCCGCTTCTTTCTCACGCGCCGCAAGGTCGAAAAGGTCGAGCGTTATTTCCAGCGCTGGGGCGGCGTCACCATTCTCGTCGCGCGCATGATGCCGCTCCTGCCCGTTGTCGTGTCGCTGCCCGCCGGTTTCGCGCGCATGAACATCTGGAAGTTCGAGCTTTATACCTTCATCGGCTGTTTCGCATGGTGCGCCCTGCTCACGACACTGGGGTATGAGTTCGGCCTTGCCTGGCAATCACAGCCTTGGGTGAAAGAGGCGATCCATTGGCTCGATCTCGCGCTCGTTTGCGCCATCGTTTTGGTGGTGGCTTATGGCGTTTGGGGCTGGTGGCGAGGCGTTGCCGAGTAATTCTCGGTTCGTCAGAATTTTTTGCGTGCCGGAGATCGCCGCGCCGCCCGCAAATTCGCCGAAAGAAAAGCCGCTTCAGGGCGTTAGACCATTTTCCTGAGTTCAGGATAATTTGCTTGACACCGTGACGGTAGGTGCGTACAAAACTTCCAACTCTCGAACTGCGCCCAGACCGCAGCCGTCGCTG
>JBQCJO010000463.1:0-4886 GCA_051952735.1 Rhizomicrobium sp. | reverse complement strand
ACTCCCACTCGATCGTTCCGGGCGGCTTGCTCGTGATGTCATACACCACGCGGTTCACGCCGCGCACTTCATTCACGATGCGGGTGGAGACGCGGGCGAGGAAGGAGTGCTCGAACGGATAGTAATCCGCCGTCATGCCGTCGCTTGAGGTGACGGCGCGCAACGCGAGCACATAATCATAAGTGCGGCCGTCGCCCATCACGCCCACGCTGCGCACGGGCAGCAGCACGGCGAAGGCCTGCCAGATCTTGTCGTAGAGACCGGCCTTGCGGATTTCGTCGAGATAGACGGTGTCGGCCTTGCGCAGGATTTCCAGCTTGTCGCGCGTGATCTCGCCCGGCACGCGGATGGCGAGGCCCGGCCCCGGAAACGGATGGCGGCCCACGAAGGTCTCCGGCAAACCAAGCTCGCGGCCCAGCGCGCGCACTTCATCCTTGAAGAGTTCGCGCAACGGTTCGACCAGCTTCATCTTCATGCGTTCCGGCAAGCCGCCGACATTGTGATGGCTCTTGATGGTGACCGACGGCCCACCGGTGGCCGAGACGCTCTCGATCACGTCGGGATAGAGCGTGCCTTGCGCCAGGAATTCGGCGCCGCCGACCTTGTGGCTTTCCTTGTCGAAGACATCGATGAAGGCCGCGCCGATGATCTTGCGCTTCTGCTCAGGATCGCTGACGCCTTCGAGACGGCCCAGGAACAGATCGGCCGCCTCCGCATGGATCAGCGGAATGTTGTAATGGCCCTTGAACAGCGAGACGACTTCATCCGCCTCGCCCGCGCGCATCAATCCGGTATCGACGAAGATGCAGGTGAGTTGATCGCCGATCGCTTCGTGGATGAGCACCGCGGCAACGGAAGAATCCACACCGCCGGAAAGACCGCAGATCACTTTGCTCTTTCCCACCTGCGCGCGGATTTTCTCAATCTCGCGCTGGCGGAAAGCATGCATATTCCATTCGGGCTTCACGCCTGCGATGCCGGTGACGAAATTCTTGAGCAGCGTCGCGCCGCGCGGCGTGTGCGCCACTTCGGGATGGAACTGCACGCCGTAGAAATGCTTCGCCTCGTTGCCGATCACCGCATAGGGCGAGCTTTCGGACGTCGCGATCACTTCGAAGCCCGGCGGAATGGCGGTGATCTTGTCGCCATGGCTCATCCACACCGGCTCGTTGCCGTTGGCATCGCCGAGACCGGCAAGAAGTGGAGACTTCTTCTGGATGTGAATATCGGCGCGGCCGAATTCGCGATTGTGCCCGGCTTCCACCTTGCCGCCGAGCTGCTGGCTCATCGTCATCTCGCCATAGCAGATGCCGAGAACGGGCACGCCCAACTGGAATACCTCTTGTGGCGCGCGCGGCGTGTCGCTTTCGGTGACGCTGGCGGGGCCGCCGGACAGAATGATCGCCTGCGGCTTGCCGCGATTGAGTTCTTCCTGGGCTTTCTGGAAGGGGACGATTTCGCAGTACACGCCCGCTTCGCGCACCCGGCGCGCGATGAGCTGGGTAACCTGCGATCCGAAGTCGATAACGAGGACGGGAGCGGTCATGGCGGGATTTACCTGAGGGGGTTGCCCCAAGTCCAGCGAAACGGATGCCGCAGCAAATCCTGCACAGCCCCTATGCAGAACGCGCCAGAATCGCCGTGAAAAAGCCGTCCATCGCGTCCACCAGCGGCGTCACTTTCAGGAATTCGCCCAATCCCGGCGGCGGGCGGCTCCCCGTCGATTCGCGCCAGATCTCGCTGGCGGGGATCACCTTGAAGGTGGGGTGGCGTTCCAGGAAGGCGGCGATGCGATCTTCGTTCTCGCGCGGCAGGATGGAGCATGTCGCATAGACGATCCGCGCTTTCCCGGCGGCGCGAGCGGCAGCCTGATCCAGCAACATATCCTGCAACGCATTGAGCTGATCGAGGCGCTCCGGCGTGAGGCGCCATTTGTTTTCCGGCGAGCGCCGCCATGTACCCGATCCGCTGCACGGCGCATCGAGCAAGACGAGATCGTAAGGACGGCTTGGCGGCTTCTGTCCCGCATGCGTCTGGATGATGGTGACACCGGCGCGTTGCGCGCGCGGTGCGATCTGGCGAAGGCGGCCTTCGTCGATGTCATGCGCGGTGAGTTCGCCGCTGTTGTTCATCGCCGCCGCCAGCGCGAGGGACTTCCCGCCCGCGCCCGCCGCAAGATCGAGCACGCGCGAATTCGGTTTCGCTTGCGCCAGCAACACGGCGATCTGCGCGGCTTCGTCCTGAAACTCGAACGCGCCGTCGAGAAAGAGCTTGCTCTGCTCGAGACCGCGTGTAGTGGCAGGCAAGCGAATAGTAGTGGGCGAGTAGCGCGTGGCTTCCGCTTCAAAGCCTTCGGAGCGCAACGCGTCCAGCACGCCATCGCGCGTCGCCTTGAGCGTGTTCACGCGAAGATCGACCGGCGCGCGTTCCAGCATCGCACCCATTTCCAGCGCAACGTCTTCGTCGAAGGCCCGGGTGAGTTCGCTTTGCAGGAATTCCGGGTATTCGCCTGTGATGTGCGGCGCGACTTCATCTGTCGGTGCAACGATGGTGCGGGCGCGTTCTTCGTCCGTCAGCAATGCGGGGCCATAGCCATCACCCGTGAAGAGCGACGGCACATCCGCGCCTTCCTTCAGCAGCGATGCAATCACCAGCGCGCGCGGTGCTTCGCTGCCCATGCGCCACGCAAACGAGGCGCGATGGCGGAACACGTCATAGACGCGCTCGCTCACCGCGGCGCGATCCTTCGATCCGGCATAGCGGCGCGCGCGGAAGAATTCGCGGATGAAGCGATCGGCGGGAAGGCGGCTGGCGGCCAGCCCATCGAGGATATCGATGGCGGCTTGCGTGCGGGCGGCGGGGGTCATGGCCGCGCTATATAGAGAGTGGGCGCGATAAAGCAAAAAGCCCGCTTTTCCGCGCTATAATCGGCAAACGCCGGAGAGTCGCCCGATGGTTTCCAGCAATCGCGTTGTCGTGGTGGGCGCAGGTTTTGCGGGCATCGAAGTGGCGCGCGGACTGGGCCGCGCCGGCATCCCCGTCACGCTGATCGACCGGCAGAACCATCATCTGTTTCAGCCCCTGCTCTATCAGGTGGCAACCGCCGCGCTCTCGCCCGCCGATATTGCTGAGCCGGTGCGCAAGGTGTTGCGCGGGCTCGAAAGCGTGGAAGTGATGTTGGGCGAAGTGACCGGCATCGACAAGGTGGCGCACACCGTCACGCTGAAGAACGGCGAGAAGATTTCTTACGATCATCTGGTGATCGCCACCGGCGCGACGCATTCCTATTTCGGCCATGACGAATGGAGCGATTTCGCGCCCGGCCTGAAGACCATCGAGGACGCGCGCGAAATCCGCTCGCATCTTTTGCTCGCGTTCGAACGCGCGGAGATGAGCCGCAACCCTGCCGAACAGAAACGCCTGATGACCATCGCGGTGATCGGCGGTGGCCCGACCGGCGTCGAACTCGCCGGCTCCATCGCCGAATTGGCGCGGCATACGCTGGCGAAAGATTTCCATCACATTCGCCCGGATACGGCGACGGTGCTCTTGGTGGAAGCGGGACCGCGCATTCTCACCGCGTTTCCGCAGAAGCTTTCTGACTATGCGATGCGCAAGCTTGCGAAGCTCGGCGTCACCGTGCGCGTGAACACGCCTGTGGAGCGCATCATCGCGGATGAGATCATCGCCAAGGGCGAGACCATTCCTGTCGGCTTTGCGATCTGGGCAGCGGGCGTGATGGCCTCACCGCTTGGCAAGTTGCTGGGCGTGCCGCTGGATCGCGCAGGGCGCGTGACGGTGCACCGTGATCTCTCCGTTCCGGGTTTGCAGAACATCTATGTGCTGGGCGATCTGGCGCTGACGCCGGATGCGAATGGCAAGCCGTTGCCGGGGTTGGCGCAAGTTGCGAAACAGGAAGGCACTTATCTTGGCCGCGCGTTGGCGAAGAAAATCTTGCGCGGGCAACCCGCGCCGCCGTTCACCTTCCACAATCGCGGCAACACGGCGATCGTCGGGCGGCATGCGGCGGTGTTCGATTTCGGCTGGTGGCAGTTCAGCGGCTGGCTGGCGTGGTGGTTCTGGGCATTCATCCACGTCTATCTGCTCGTGGGTTTCCAGCATCGCCTGATGGTGGCGATCCAATGGGCGTGGCGCTACGTGACCTACGAAAGCGGCTCGCGCCTCATCGTGGACGACAGGCGCGAGAGCTAGTTGCCGCTCGGATAGTTCGGGCTTTCGCGCGTCACCAGCACGTCGTGGACATGGCTCTCGCGAAGCCCCGCGCCGGTGATGCGCACGAAATTCGCGCGCTTGTGGAAGTCCGCGATCGTCTTGGCGCCGGTGTAACCCATCGCGGCGCGCAAGCCGCCGATGATCTGATGCACCACATTCGCGACCGGGCCTTTGTAAGCCACCTGGCCTTCGACGCCTTCGGGCACCAGCTTCAACTGATCTTGCACTTCAGCCTGGAAGTAGCGATCGGCGGAACCGCGCGCCATGGCGCCCAGCGAGCCCATGCCGCGATAGCCTTTGTAGGAACGACCTTGATAGAGGAACACTTCGCCCGGCGCCTCTTCGGTGCCGGCAAGAAGTGAGCCGACCATCGCCACACTGGCGCCGGCGGCGATAGCTTTCGCCAGATCGCCGGAGAACTTGATGCCGCCATCCGCGACAACAGGGACGCCCGCTTTGTGCGCGGCTTCGACGGCATCCATGATCGCGGTGAGTTGCGGCACGCCGACACCGGCGACGATGCGCGTGGTGCAGATGGAGCCGGGGCCTATGCCCACCTTCACTGCGTCCGCACCCGCATCGATCAATGCCTGCGCGCCATCGCGCGTGGCGACATTGCCGGCGAGGATCTGCGTGTAGTTCGACTCTTTCTT
>JBQCJO010000462.1:0-4998 GCA_051952735.1 Rhizomicrobium sp. | reverse complement strand
GCGGTGGCGCAAATCTACACGCTGGCCGGCGCCATCGGCGACGCCGATCCGGCCGTGAAGCGCGAGGCGCTGGAAGCGCTGGTGCTGCTGTGCGGCCCGATGATGCCCCATCTGGCGGAAAGCGCCTGGCAGAAGCTGGGCCACAAGACGCTGGTGACCGACACGCCCTGGCCGAAAGCCGATGTGGCGCTGACGCAGGACAATGTCGTCACCTATGCCGTGCAGGTGAACGGCAAGCTGCGCGCCACGCGCGAATTTCCCAAGGGCGCCGACAAGGCGGCCGTGGAAAAGGAAGCTTTGGCGCTGGAGCCCGTGGTTCGCGCGCTTGAAGGCAAGACGCCCAAGCGTGTTATCGTGGTGCTCGACCGCATCGTGAACATCGTCATATGAGAAAAGCTTTTCAAAAAAATTTGTCATCGCCCGCTTCATGCGGGCGACCCAGTTTTTTTAAAAAAGGAAAATGGGTGGCCCGGACAAGCCGGGCCATGACAATTATTTTTTCCGTCATCGCTCTGTCCGCCTGCGGTTTCCGCCCGCTTTACGGCACGATCGGCGCCAACCCGGCCGGACAACGCATCTTCGCCTCCATCTATGTGGAACCGATCGCCCATGAGCGCGTGGGTTACGATCTGCGCAACAGGCTGATCGATTTGCTGCGCGGGCCGAACCGGCCGCAGAACGCCGCCTATCGCCTGGAGGTGAAGGTGACGGAGACGCGCGAAGGCGTAGCACTGCAGAACGACGCGACGATCACACGCTATGACCTCGCCTTCACCGCGAAATACAAGTTGACGGATGCCAAGCTGAATGTCGTCACGCAGGGCGAGGAGACGACGCTGGAATCTTTCGACGTGGCGCAATCGCCCTATGCCTCGCTGACGGGACAGCAGGAAGCGGAGAAACGCGCGGCGCAGGATATTGCCGAACACATTCAGATCGACCTCGGCGTGCATTTCGCGCGCGAAACCCACGCGCGATGATCGTCAAGACTGGCGACGGCGACCGTTTCGCGGCAAAGCCGCCCGCCAACATCAAAGCCGCGCTGTTCTACGGCCCTGATGCCGGCCTTGTGCATGAGCGCGCGGAGAAGATGGCAAAGTCCGTCGTGGACGATCTGGCCGATCCGTTTCGTGTGGTGGATTTCGAAGAGTCGGCACTGACCTCCGATGGCGCGCGGCTGTTCGACGAAGCGGCCGCGATCTCGATGCTGGGCGGACGGCGCGTTATTCGCGTCCGCACCGGCGCCAACGCGCTGGCCAAACTGTTCGAGGAATTCCTGGACGACTCCGCCGGCGATGCGCTGGTGGTGGTGGAGGGCGGCGACCTCGCGAAGAATTCTGCGCTGCGCAAAGCGTTCGAAGAAGCCGACAATGCTGCTGCCATCGCCTGTTATGGCGACACCGCGCAGAACCTTTCCGGCGTGGTGCGCGATGCGCTGAAAGCCGAGGGCCTGACGATTTCCGCCGAGGCGCTGGACGACGCGGTGTCGCGGCTGGGATCGGATCGCGGTGTCACGCGCCGCGAGCTGGAAAAACTGGCGCTGTATGCGCATGGCCAGAAGAGTGTCGGCGTCGAAGACGTCCGCGCCGTGATGGGCGATGAAGCCGAAGTGCGCGTGGACGAAGTCTGTGATGCCGCGGGCGAAGGCAATCTGCAAAAGCTCGATCTGGCGCTGGAGCGCGTGTGGGGCGAAGAGACATCCGCCATCGCCGTGGTGCGCGCGGTGATGGGGCATTTCCAGAAACTCCTACAGGTGAAGGCCGCCAGCGAGCGCGGCGAGAATGTGGATGGCGCGATGCGCAAGATCTGGCCGCCGATCCATTTCTCGCGCACCGCCTCGTTCAAGGCGCAGGCGAACCGCTGGAGCGAAGCAAAGCTCTCCGACGCGCTGGACATGCTGCTGGACACCGAAGCCCTGTGCAAAACCACTGGCGTTCCGAACGAAGCGGTTCTGGGCCGCGCGCTATTCAACATCGCCGCGATGGCGAGAGCGCGATGAACCAGAGCAAGGATTTCTATCTGGTTCTTGCGATAGGAGGTTCTATTTGCCTCGTCTGGATGATGCGTACGTTGTTTCAATTAACGATGAACGGATGGGAACGCAAAAACGGTAAGCCTCCCATAACTCGACAGAACGAACCTGCGATCTTTTATGCTCTTACGGGATGGTCTTGCCTCGCCGTCATAGGTATGGGCTGGTGCCTAGTAATTTGCATAAAAAAACTGACCGGATTGCAGTAGGACAACCAATGCTCAAAGTGCGCGTCATTCCCTGTCTGGATGTGAAGGACGGTCGTGTCGTCAAAGGGGTGAACTTTGTCGGCTTGCGCGATGCGGGAGATCCGGTTGAGCAGGCGGTGATTTACGACAAAGCGGGCGCCGATGAGCTTTGCTTTCTGGACATCACGGCCTCGAACGAAAATCGCGGCATCCTGCTCGATGTCGTGCGGCGCACGGCGGAAGCTTGCTTCATGCCGCTCACTGTCGGCGGCGGCGTTCGCACGCTCGATGACATTCGCGCGCTACTCTTGGCAGGTGCGGACAAAGTTTCGATCAATACCGAAGCGGTGAAGCGGCCGGAATTTGTGCGCGAGGCGGCGCAGAAATTCGGCAGCCAGTGCATCACCGTTGCGATCGACGCCAAGCAGGTTGCGCCGGGCAAGTTCGAGGTCTTCACCCATGGCGGGCGCAACGCGACCGGCATCGATGCCGTGGAGCACGCGAAGAAAATGGCCGAATACGGCGCAGGCGAAATCCTGCTCACGTCCATGGACCGCGACGGCACCCGGAAGGGCTACAACATCCCCCTCACCCGCGCGGTGGCGGATGCGGTTTCGATCCCGGTGATCGCGTCCGGCGGCGTGGGGTCTGTGGATGATCTTGTGGATGGAATTGTGGATGGCCATGCATCCGCCGTGCTGGCTGCGTCGATCTTCCACTTCGGTGAGGTAAGTATCGGAAAAGCCAAGGAAAAATTGGCTCAGGCCGGGGTGGCCGTGCGCCCCTGAACTATATTTTTTCGCACGATTGATGACAGTTTTTTTTCGTGCCTTGATCGGCCTCAATCAGGGGTCGTTCAAGGCAAGGAAGTCTCGCGTCGCAACGCGAGCAGAAGTCTTCATGGGTCCGCAGATCGAACTGAAGCTTGGGTCGCAGGAAGAGATCTTCCCGCCGAAGCGATTCACGCCGCCCGCGCTTGTGGACTCCCCGATGAAGACACGCAGCCAACCCGCCGCCGTGAAAGCGCGCGCCGCGATCCTGCCGCGTGACATTCCCGCCGAAGACGCGTTCCGCCTCACCCTGTTGCAATGCCAGTGGCATATCGCGGCGAACATCTCCGCTGTGGTGGAAGGCCGCGAGCCGGAAGGACTGCACCAGATGCGCGTGGGCTTCCGCCGCTTGCGCGTGGCGTTCACATCGTTCGGCCATCACTTCCGCAATGCGGAGCTGGACAAGCTGCGCGACCGCACCAAAAGGATGGCGGAGCATCTCGGCCCGGCACGCGATCTCGACGTCTTCATGGAAGAACTGCTGGAGCCGGCGGCGCGGGCCAATGGCGCGGTGGAGAGCTTCGAACTGCTGCGCGCGCGCGCCAACGAGGCGCGGCGCACGGCCTGGGACTTCGCGGTGACGCATGTTCTGTCGCAACCCTTTGCCGGATTCATGGCCGAACTGAATTCCGCGGTGGAGCGGCGCATCTGGCTTGACGACGCGAAGAACACGCACGCGTTCGACGAGCCGGCACAGGAATTGGCGGCGCATGTTCTCTCTCGCCGCATGAAGGCGGCGAAGAAGCGCGCCAAGCATCTGGGCGATGCTTCCGACGAGCAGGTGCACCATCTGCGCATCGCGCTGAAGAAGCTGCGCTACACCGGCGAATTCTTCGCGCCGCTGTTCGACAAGGACGGCGTGGAAGAATTCGGCCTGCGCCTGTCCAAGATGCAGGACAGCCTTGGCGCGGTGCATGACGTGATCGTGGCGCGCGAAACGCTGGCGCGGCTCACGGCGGGCGAACAGACCGACAGCGGGCTCTCCTTCGCGGCGGGCATCGTCTATGGCTGGCATCTGGACCGCGCCACGCACATCTTCAAAAAGAGCGTGAAACGCTGGAAGAAATTCGCGCATACTGAGCCCTTCTGGGTCCACGAAACCAAGCACTGATGCGCGAAACATTCGATGCCACGAAGGCGGAAACCTATCCGCCCAATATCCAGGCGCTGCTCAAACGGCAGGCGCCCGCGAGCGCGTGGCTGAACCAGCAGATCCTCGAACTGGATGTCGAGGAAGGCTGGGTGAAGATCGGCTACACGCTGGGTGAGCCGCACTTCAACCGCTTCGGCGCGCTGCATGGCGGATCGATCGCCTGCGTGATGGACGATGTACTCGCCGTCGCCGCCGGCATGGTGGCGAAGTGGGGCGAGATCGCGCCGACGCTGGAGATGAAGGTCAGCTATTTGAATCAGGGCGCCGCGGGAAAGCACATCGCCGAGGCGCGCGTGCTCAAGCGCGGGCGGCAGATCAACTTCCTTGAAGCCACGCTCTGCCGCGAAGACGGCAAGGTGATCGCGACATCCACCGCGACCATCATGATCGCGCCGATGAAGCGCTGACCGGCGCCAGTTGTTTTTTGCGCGAATTGAACGTCGATTTTTTCGAGTCCGTTGGCGCATTTCACAAGATGTGGAGCGCGTGGATCAACGGCTGGTAGTTGAATTGCGAAATAAAGGGGGTACCGCCCCCTCCCCTCTCCTTTGTCGCCACGCCCGGTCAGGGTGGAGGCGGAGTTGTTTGTGCATTTTGCATTGTCCTTTTCCTCCCCCGTTTACGGGGGAGGTGCTGAGCGAGCGGAGCGATGCGAAGCGGAGGGGGCCAGTGGCGCACCGGCCCCCCCACCCCCGCGGGGGGCCCCCCCCCCCCCAAACGCGGGGGACAAACAACAAAAAACCCCCGTTTGAGGGCACGCGACGGGGTGGGGGGGGGTGGAGCGTTGGGAGGAGG
>JBQCJO010000461.1:0-2454 GCA_051952735.1 Rhizomicrobium sp. | reverse complement strand
CAGAGAGGGAAAGGCGTTCTCGCAGGCACAGCGCCCGCGCGGACGGATTGGGCGCGTATTCGGCTGGCTAATGGCCCGGCTGAACAAGCCCGCCTATCACTGGACCGTCGAGCAGCTTCGCAATGTGAAACCGAAATCCTATCTGGAGATCGGCTTCGGCACCGGCCATCTCGAAAAGCTTGTGGCGAAGAAACTGAAGCCGGAGAAACTCGCCGGCGTCGATCCTTCGCCGCTGATGGTGGAGATGGCGCAGAAAAAACTGCGGCGCTTCCGAAAGAAGATAAAGGTCGAACTGCTCGAAGGCGACGACACGCGGCTGCCGAAAGACGGGCCTTACGACGCCATCGCCGCGCTGCATTCCTTCCAGTTCTGGACCCATCCCGGCACCACGCTCGCCGAGATCCGCTCGCTGCTGTCGCCCGGCGGCAAGTTCGTGATGGTGCTGCGCCTGCATGGCAAGCGCTCGAAAGCGCCGAACCCGCTCAGCCGCAATGGCGATGAAGTCTCGCAGGCCTGCAAGGCGCTACAGGATGCCGGCTTCGCCATCCAGGCGATGCGCGGGATTTCCAAAACATCCCACGGCATCGTCGCAACGCCGATGGCGTAGTTATTTCTGCCCCTGCCCATCATCCACGCGGATGCAGGTGCCGGTCACGAAATCCGATGATGGCGACACGAGATACAACAATGTGCTGTCGAGCTGCGCCGGATCGCCGATGCGCTTGCGCGGAAAATGCTGGCTGATATCGCCCACCCGTGCCAGCATTCCGTCCATCATTTCCGACGAGAATGCACCGGGCGCGATGGCATTCACATTGATGTTGAACGGCGCCCATTCCACCGACAGCGCTTGTGTCATCCGCACCACTGCGCCCTTGGTGGTGGAATAGAGAGCAGCGCCATTGCCGCCATATTCGAACGCCGCGCTGGACGCGATGTTGACGATCCGCCCCGGCATCTTCGCCGCTATAAGCCGCCGCGCGACTTCGCAGGACAGGATGTAGGGCGCCCGCAAATTCGTATCGATGACGCGGTCGATCAGATCGACGGACATCTTGATGGCGCGCTGCGCATCCGGAATGCCCGCATTGTTCACGAGGATGTTCACGGTCCCCAGCGCCGCTTCCGCCTTGCCGACGACATCGAGAAGCTGGTCGGACTGCGTGACGTCCAGTTGCAGCGGCAGAACTTCGCCACCTTCCGCGCGAATGTCTTTCGCCAGCGCTTCCAGCTTTTCCATGCGCCGTGCGGTGATCGCGACTTTCGCGCCGCATTGCGCCAGCACCTTGGCGAAACGCACGCCAAGTCCGGCGGACGCGCCGGTGACGAGTGCAACCTTCCCCTTCAGATCGGTTCCGAAATTGATCGCGGTCATCGTTTCATCCCCATGCCGTCAACAGTTTTGCCGCGGCGTGGGCGCTGTGCCTGCGCGCGGGCCGCGCTATAAGGCGGACAATGCCACACTACATCTACGAGTCGCGTCTGCTGAAGACCATGACCGGGCCGATCTGCGGCGTGGATGAAGCCGGCCGCGGTCCGCTCGCCGGACCTGTCGTAGCGGCAGCGGTCATTCTTGATCGCAAGAAGATGCCCAAGGGTCTGAACGACTCCAAACAGCTCGACGAAGAGACGCGCGAAGAACTGTTCCCGCAGATCATGGAATGGTCCATCGCGGTCGGTGTTGGCATCGGCACGGTTGATGAGATCGACCTCATCAACATCCGCCAGGCCACGCATCTGGCCATGGCGCGCGCGGTGCGCGAGCTGAAAGTCGCCGCCATGTTCGCGCTGGTGGACGGCAACGATGCACCTGCTTTGCCCTGCCCATGCGACACGCTGGTGGACGGCGATGCGCGCTCCGTGTCCATCGCCGCCGCCTCGATCATCGCCAAGGTCACGCGCGACCGCATGATGCGCGCGCTGCACGACGAGCACCCGCAATACGACTGGTTCAACAACAAGGGTTACGGCACGCCGGAGCACTACAAGGGCCTCAAAGCCCACGGCCCCTGCCTGCATCACCGCAGAAGTTTCGCGCCTATCCACAATATGTTGTATCCACAGGAGCCTGTGACTCAAGACGTAACACTTTGATTCAACAAGACTCTTGACGCGCGAATCACCTCGAATCACTTTGCCTGCCTGTGGACTGATTCGGGCGGGCGATGAGCACCTACAAACTGGAACTGAGCGACGCGCTGGACCGCGTGATCGAAGGCGATTGCATCAAGAGCATGAACGCGCTGCCCGAAGGCTGCGCGGACCTCATCTTTGCCGACCCGCCCTACAACCTTCAGCTTCAGGGCGATCTGCACCGCCCGGACAATTCCAAGGTCGATGCCGTCGATGACGGCTGGGACCAGTTCGGCAGCTTCGCCGACTACGACAAGTTCACCCGCGAATGGCTCACCGCCGCCCGCCGCGTGCTGAAACCGAATGGCGCGCTCTGGGTCA
>JBQCJO010000460.1:0-2556 GCA_051952735.1 Rhizomicrobium sp. | reverse complement strand
AGCTTCGCGTCTTGTCGACGAGATGGATTTCCAGAATCCAGTGGCGTTCATGGCCCTCAGCGTCGGGATCGCGCATGCGCTTGGCATTGCCGGCTGTGATGCGATGCTCCTCGCGGCCGGGAATACGCTGGGCGTGTGGAAATTCGCCGACGATGTGGCCGGCGATGGTACCGCCGAAAATCCAGCCTGCTTCGCCGGCGACTTTCTGCGCATAGGCATATAGCTGTTCGCCGGTGATATCAGGTGTCGCGTCGTAGTGCGCTTTCACCACCTCGAACAGTCGCGACAGATCGGCGACAAGGCGCTTTTTTTCCGCGTCGTTACCCAGTGCATAAGAACGGCCGAGATCGGCTTCCCACTTCGCATTGGCGCTGGCGAACACCGGCCCCAGATCGAGGAACACCGTGTCGTCCGGCGCGACCATGCGCGACTCCGGATCCTCGTTGTAGACGCAAACGGTGTTGATGCCGGCGCGCACCAGCCGCTTGTGCCAATGGATGTCGACGCCGAAATCCTTCTTGGCGAGGATATAGATCTCGTTTTCGATTTCCTTCTCGGTCTTGCCGGCGCGGATGATGCCCGCGCGTTCGACGGCGTCGAACATCGCATTGCCGCGCGCTTCGGCGGCTTCCAGCCCTTTGCGAATATCGGAATCGGATGTGACGGTGCGGCGGTCCATAGCGCAAACCCTAGCGGCGCACGGCCGAAACGAGAAGGAAGTTCGGCCGATGCCGCTCGTCCAGCAGCGCGGGCTGCGCCGCGGCCTGCGCGTCCGTCGGCCCCCATTCCTCCACATGCGTCAGCGTCAGCCCGTGACGGATCAGCATATTCATATATGTGGTCATGCTGCGGTGCTGCTTGATCACGCCGGTCGCAAGACAGCTCGTCTCGCGCAGCCCGTCTTCCAGATAGTGATTCACCGGCCAGGCTTTCGCGCCGTCCTCATCCGCGGACCATGCCGGATGCTGCGGCGCCGTCACCATCGGATGCTCGACCGAGAACACCAGCTGTCCGCCCGGCGCCAGGGCGCCCGCGATCTCCGCCATCAGCGCATCGAGATTCTTCAGATAGTGAAACGCCAGCGACGAATAGACGAGATCGGCCGAGCCGCGCGCGATCATCAAGTGCTCGAGATCGGCCTCGATATATTGAATCGCCGCATCGCTTTCCTCGCGCGCCCGCGCCAGCATTTTCCGCGACACGTCGATGCCGGTGACGGTGAGCGCGCAACGATCGAGCGCCCAGCGGCAGAACCAGCCGAAGCCGCAGCCGAGATCGAGGACGCGCAGGCCGGCAATCTCCTGCGGCAGCATCGCGCGAAGCGAGTTCCATTCCGGTGCGCCTTCCAGCCCGCGCTGCGAACGCGGCAACTGGCTGTAGCCGGCGAAAAACGTATCGTTGTCGTAGATGTTCTGAGTCATGACGCGGGCTTGTTAGACCCGCGCGCCGCAAACGAAAACCCCGCTATCTGCATAGCGGGGTTTCGGTAATCGTGCTGTAAGAAAACTCACTCCGCCGCGAGCAGCGCCGCGCCCTTGGAGTTGTCCACGAAGTTGATGGTCTGAAGGTATCTGATGCCTTCCTCGGCGATGTCGTCGCCGACCATGCGGTCGCCTTCGTTCTTCAGCTCGTCCATGTCGATATACATGCCGTAGAAGTTCTTGGTGCGGTCGGTGATGATGCCGGCGTTCAGCAGCGTCTTCACCAGCACGCGGAAGATGTTGGCCGACTGCTTCATGGCCTTGCGGCGGTCGTCATCGGTGAAGGCTTCCATGATCGCGGCGCGCGCGTCCTGCCAGTCGATGCCGACGCTGTCGTACACCACCTTCATCTGCTCGGCGTTCACGAGATTGAACAACAAGGTCTGGAAGCACTGTGCCGCCCAGTCCTCGACGATGTTGTGCTCTTCCGTCGAGAGCTTGGGGATCGTGCGATCGGCCCAGATCTTTCCGAATTTGTGATGGAAGGCCTCGTCCGTCATCACGAGCTGGCACAGCTTCACCAGCAGCGGATCCTGGCTCTTCTGGTAGAGGGTGGCGAAGGCGCCCATGGCGAGGCCCTCGACCAGCATCTGCATGCCGACGATCTTCTTGTAGACTTCCGGCGCGCCGACCACTTCGGTCAGGAGGTTCTGCAGCGTCGCGCCGCAAGGCAGCGGCGTGCCCCAGCGCGATTTGATGTAGGCGGCGAATGCGGTGACGTGGCGGGCTTCTTCACGCGTCTGATTGGCGGCGTATTCCTGCGCGCCCGGATCCTTCAGGATATGGCAGAGCGAGGCCGACAGCGCGAGCGCACCCTGCTCGCCATGCAGGATGGAGGAAATCTGCCAGCGCGCGGACTCATTCGCGAACTTGATCTTCTGCTCCGGGGTCATCGCATCGCCGATGCGCGTGGCGAAGATCGCGAAGAATTCTTCCGGCAGGATCGTCTGTGCGTTGGTGTCGAACGGCGCATCGAAGTCGATGTATTTCTTGTCCAGCGGATCCCAGAAATGATCGTGGGTCGCGCTGATGATCTTGTCGAACGCGGTGGAGCGCTTGCCGTAACGCTCGGGGT
>JBQCJO010000459.1:0-5615 GCA_051952735.1 Rhizomicrobium sp. | reverse complement strand
GAACGCCTTCTCGAGGCGGATCCAGCTCTCTTCGCGGCGAGCCTTGTCGCGCGACAGAACGGCTTCGCCCATCGCATTCTCGACGCGCTCCAGATAGACCTCGACGTCATCGCCGACGTTCACGTTGGCCGGCTGGCCGGGCATGGAGAATTCTTTGAGGGCCACGCGGCCTTCGGTCTTGAGGCCGACGTCGACGACGGCGAAATCGTTTTCGATCGCGACGACTTTGCCTTTGATGACGTTGCCTTCCTGCGGCGACTGGGTGTGGAAGCTGGCTTCCAGCATGGCCGCGAAATCGTCGCGGCTCGGGGTGGCGATGGATTCAGCTGTGGCAGTACGTGCCATTCGGTATTCCTTTGCAAAAACATTTGTGCCGACCGCTATTCGCGATGGACTTCCATGCGGACATGCGCCCGCAGGGCGGTTGGATTGTCAGAAGTGATTTCGGGGCCAACTCAGTGTGGGCGCCGCCGGGTCTCCTTCAACCCCTGGGGCGGGCCCTGAGCGCCTTAATCTTTGGCTGAACCAAAGCGAGGGCGGCCGCGAACGCGGCGTCTATACCCAGTTGGCTGGTATCCAGCAAGGCCGCATCGGCCGCCGGCTTCTGGGGGGAGATGGCCCGGTTGGTATCCCGTTCATCCCGCTCCCGGATTTCCTTGAGAATTTGCGCCTCGTCAGGGGCCAACCCATAGCCGCTGAGTTCCAGCCAGCGGCGATGGGCACGGATTTCCGGTGCCGCGTCCACGAAGAGCTTGGCGGTCGCGCCGGGGCAAACGACGGTTCCTATATCGCGTCCGTCGATCACCGCGCCGGGATCGTGGCGAGCAAAGTCGCGCTGGTATTCGAGCAGTGCAGCGCGCACTGGCTGGAAGACCGACACCAGCGACGCCGCCTTGCCGATTTCCGCGGAGCGGATGCGCACGTCGCCGGCCTTGGATGGATCAATGGCGCGCGCAGCCTTCACGGCATCGGCTTCCTTGTTCGGATCGCCACCCGCATCGATGACGCCAAGCGCGGTCAAACGGTAGAGCGATCCCGAATCCAGATGACGAAATCCGAAATGCGCGGCGAGCTTCTTCGCCAGCGTGCCTTTGCCGGACGCGGCGGTGCCGTCCACGGCGATGACGATGCTCAAGAGTTCACCAGTAGGAAATCAGCGCCGAGTTCGCGCATGAGGTTTTCGAATTGCGGAAAGCTTGTCGCGATCATGGAGGTGTCGTCCACGCGGATCTCTTTATCCGCAGCCAGCCCCATGACGAGAAATGACATGGCGATGCGATGATCCATGTGGGTCATCACGCGGCCGCCGCCGGGAACATCGCCACCTTCCACGACCATGCCGTCTTCGGATTCCTCGACGGTCACGCCGTTCTCGCGCAGGCCGTTGACGATGGCGGAGAGGCGGTCGCTCTCTTTGACGCGCAATTCTTCCAGCCCGCGCATCGTGGTGCAGCCGCTCGCGAAGGCGGCCGCGATGGCGAGGATGGGATATTCGTCGATCATCGCCGGCGCGCGTTCCGGTGGGACCTCGACGCCGGTTAGTTTCGAATATCGCGCAACGAGATCGCCGATCTTCTCACCGCCACTTTCGCGCAGATTGGCGATGGTGATGTCCGCGCCCATCTCTTTCAAGGTGTCGATCAATCCGGTGCGACGCTCATTGAGCAGCACGTTCGGGATCACGACTTCCGAGCCGGGAACGATCAGTGCCGCAACCAGCGGGAAGGCGGCGGAGGAAGGATCGCGCGGTACTTCGATGGCGCAAGTCTTCAGTTCCACTTCGCCCATCATCGTGATGGTTTCGCCGTCCTTGGTTCTCTCGACCGAGATGTCCGCGCCGAAGGCCTTGAGCATTTTTTCGGTATGGTCGCGAGTGAGGGCGCGCTGGGTGATGCGTGTGCGGCCCGGAGCGTGCAACGCCGCCAGCAGCAAGGCGGACTTCACCTGTGCGGACGCCACCTTCACATCATAGTCGATACAGATGGGCCGATCCGTGCCCTGCAATGTCACGGGCATCAGGCCGCCCTCCCGCGCTTTCCAAGTCGCGCCGAATTTTTCCAAAGGCTCGAGCACGCGCTTCATCGGACGTCCGCGCAGGGATGCGTCGCCAGTGAAAACGGCAGAGATCGGCGTAGTCGCCATCGCACCCATCACCAGCCGCGATCCTGTGCCGGAATTCCCGAAATCGAGATCTCCATCGGGTTGTGACCACCCACCGACCCCTGTCCCCCAAACGCGCCACGCCCCTTCGCCATCGCGTGTGACCTTCGCGCGGAACTGGCGCATGACCTTGGCGGTGTTGAGGACATCCTCGGCTTCCAGCAGGCCGGAGATTTGGGTTTCCCCCACCGCCAAAGCGCCCAGGATAAGGGAGCGATGGGAGATGGATTTGTCGCCTGGAACCCGCACTTTCCCTTTCAGGGGGCCAGACGGGCGGGCGCTCAAAGGCCGTGTGACGGGAGAGGTATTCATAGGGTTATTTCGGCCTTTGACAGGGGGGCCGATAAGTGGCAAACGACCCGGCCTCCGAAACCGGACTGAACGCGGGAAGTGTAACTTTGGTCAAGGCTGATCTGGGAATTAAGCGCGTGTGCCCCTCTTGCGGCGCGCGTTTTTACGACCTGCAGAAACGTCCTATCGAATGCCCGAAGTGCGAATTCAGCTTCGAGCCCGAAGCGCTCTACAAGCAGCGCCGCCCGCGCACGCCCGAGCCGTCCGCACCCGCCTCCGTGATCGAACGCGATGACGAGGAGGAGGACGAGAACGAAAACGAGAATGAGGAAGCCGAGGCGGAAGAAGCCGAGGAAGAGGAAGTCGAAGAAGCTCCGTTGATCGTCGCGTCCGATGACGACGAAGAGGAAGACGAAGAGACGCCGGATACCGAGACGGAAGCCGAAGAATCCGGAATGTCCGTCGTCGACTCTGACGACGCCGACATCGAAATCGACGACGAAGAGCTCGGCGACGACGAGGAAGAAGACGACAGTCTCCTCGAAGAAGACGATGAAGAGAATGACGACGTCAGTGGCATCATCGACGCTGACATCGAGAAGGACGAACGCTAGAAGTTCGCGCCGGTCCCCAGACCGGCATTGAAAGTGGGGCCATAGCTCAGCTGGGAGAGCGCCTGCATGGCATGCAGGAGGTCAGCGGTTCGATCCCGCTTGGCTCCACCAATCTCCAGCGGGGCGGCGCGCTTGCCTATCCGTGACAATTCCGACAAGACAGGCCTTCGCAACCGGAGATAAGATTTTCCGGTCCCGTCTTCTTCTGAGGAATTGCCTTGAGCGCGTTCTCCGACGCCCGGACTGTTCCGTCGGGCTCTGTCATAGAAACCGATCTCGCAATCATCGGCGGCGGACCCGCCGGTATTACGCTCGCTTTGACATTGGCGGACAAACCGATCCGCGTATTGATCCTGGAAAGCGGCGGCACGGATTTCGACGACAAGACGCAGGCGCTCTACGAGGGCACTGAGACGGGTGTGCGCTACACGCCGCTCAACGCGACGCGGCAGCGTTGCCTCGGCGGCGGCACAAACCATTGGGGCGGCTGGTGTCGCCCGCTCGACAAGAGCGACTTTGAGAAGCGCTCCTGGGTTCCGTATTCCGGATGGCCGTTTGGGCGCGAAACCCTTGACCCTTATTACCCGCGCGCTGCAGCACTGGTCGAGGCGGGCCCGTTCGACTTCGAAGGCAAATATCAGCAATGGGTAGACCAGTACGGCGCTCCGCTGACGCTCGGGGCCGGGGGCGTCTACACGAGTTGGTTTCAGTTCAGCAAAATGCGCGGATCGCCGCTGCCGACGAATTTCGGCCAGCGCTATGCCGAAGATTTGAAGCGGCTGCCGCATGCCAACCTTATGCTGCATGCGAACGTCACCAACATCGCACTCACGCCGGATGGCAGGGGCGTGGATCATCTCGCTGTCGCCACGCTCGCGGGCGGCAAGTTCACGGTGAAATCGAAATATGTCGTGTTGGCGACCGGCGGTATCGAAAATGTGCGCTTGTTATTGGCTTCTAACGGCGTGCAGAAAAACGGAATCGGCAATGACAACGATCTCGTCGGCCGGTTCTTCATGGACAATCCGATCCCGCGGCAGACGGCGAAGCTTGTTGCCTTCAACGGCCCGATCGCTCCCTATTATCTGAGCAACCAACGCGGCGATGGAGCAATCTTTCGCGCGACGCTGGCGGTGACGGAAGCCTACAAGCGAAGTGCCCAAGTCATGGGTTCGCTGACAACCGTTGAAAACAAGGTGGAACTGGACGAGCTGGGCCGGGCCGCTGTCGCCACGACTGCGGCCGCTCTGGATGTCGATGCGAGCGATGCGCAGGCTTATGAACTTGGCTGCGGAATGGAATTGAAGCCGGACCCTGATCGCCGGCTGACCCTGACAAATGAGCTGGACGCATTGGGCATGCCGCGGCTCAGTCTCCATATGACGATCGGCGACGAGGATTTCGCGCTCTATCGCCAGACCATGAAAGAACTCGGCCGGCAATTGTTGGCGGCCCGCGCCGGCATGATCCATCTTGACCGCGCGTCCCGCGAGAGCTGGCTGGAAGTGATGGATTGGGGCAACCACCACGTTGGGACCACACGAATGCACGACGACCCAAAGCAGGGCGTGGTGGACCGCGATCTGAAAGTTCATGGGGTCGACAATCTGTTCGTTGCAGGCAGTTCGACCTTCCCGACTTGTGGCGCATCGAATCCCACGATGAATCTTGTCGCGCTTACCTTGCGCCTCGCAGATCATCTGAAAGGGCTGTTCGCATGAGCGAGAATTGGAAAGCCCTGATCACAAGGCGGCCACTTCTCGCGGCGCTTGGCGCTGCGGCCGGAGTGGCAGTCGTCGGAGGCGTGGCATATGAAGGTGTGCAGCTTTGGGACGGGCACACAGGACCTTATGGCGATCTTCTCGCGAGCCTGGGCCACCAAGAGCAGGCGGTTCTGATTGGCAGGGCCGCGCTGTCGGATATGCCCAAATTTCGTGCAGCGGAGACTGCGAAGGATCTGCGGCATGCGCTCAATTCCAGCTCCCTCCCGGCGCTTCTGACGGCGGATGCTGTAGCAGGGCGCATTGTTGAAGCGCAGGGATGGGTATTGCCTGAGACCTTGGCGCGGGCCTGTGCGGTGATAGCCGCCACGGCTGAACCCGAGTCTCCCAAGGGCACGCGATAGGCTTGCGGGATTTAGGCCACGTTCCGCCAGAAAAGCGCTTTGCCTTCAATTGGTTCGCTTGACTCCGATTGACGCCCCCCCAGACCCCGTGAGAGGGTTAACCCAGCCGGGAAGGCCGAGTCCTGACCGGATTTTCGGACGCCCGCGGGGGCAGGGGATGATCAAGTCAGAACTGGTTGCGCGCCTGGCGCAGCGTTATCCGCACCTTTATCACCGCGACGTCGAGCGGATCGTGACCACGATGCTCGACGCGATCACAAAGGCTTTGGCGGAAGGCCATCGCGTGGAACTGCGCGGCTTCGGCGCGTTCTCCGTGAAGGTGCGCCCATCGCGCATGGGGCGCAATCCGCGCACCGGCGAGCCTGTGGCTGTGGACGAAAAACGCGCGCCGTTTTTCCGCACCGGCAAGGAATTGCGCGAAAGAC
>JBQCJO010000458.1:0-8915 GCA_051952735.1 Rhizomicrobium sp. | reverse complement strand
CAATGTGTGGAACACGTTCTCCGGCCTCGCTTCCTATTCCATGGGCGATGCGGGAACGATCGCGTTCGACACCTCCATCACGCCGGCGCGCGATTTTGTGGCCGCCTCGCAGATCTACAACCTGATGTATAGCGTCACCTCCGGCTCGTGGTTCTTCGGGCCGTATCTGCAATACCAGCACTACGACACCACCAAGGCAGGCGGCCTGACCGTTGCGCCAAGCGCGAGCGATTGGGGCATCGGCGTGCTGGCGAACTACACGATCAGCGATACGTGGAGTATCGGCCTGCGCGGCGAGTATGAGGACTCCTCGGGCGATGGCAGCGCCTTCATCTACGGGCCGGGCAGCGATGCGTGGTCGTTCACTGTCACGCCGACATGGAAGAAAGGCATCTTCTTCATCCGTGGCGAAGCATCGTACACGACGGTCAGCGACTACTTTAAATTCGCGGGTGTCGGCGCAGGGTTCGGGAAGACCGGCACGAAGTCCGATCAATTCCGGGCCCTGCTGGAGACGGGCATCGTGTTCTAAGCCAAGACCATCCTCGGCTTGGCGAAGAGCCCGCGTCCCTGTGGGTAGGGGACGCGGGCTCTCGTTTTTCGGGTGTTATTTTTCACCTATGCGCGAAGCGGGACGCGCTATCCCGCGACGGTGGGTGGCGGCTTCGCTGCGCCGACGGTAAGGAGACAGTTCGCATCCCAATAGGCATCTCATGAACAGAATTCTTGCTGGACTGGCGTTTTCGCTATCTTTGCTCCTCGGGATTGCGGCAAATGCCCAAGAGCCGGATATGACGGCCGCGTGGCGCGCACCGGCGACCACCGAAATCGAGATTTCTGAAAAGACATTCAGCAACGGTCCCGCCCATCTCAGCGGATCGCTCTATGCACCTAAGGGCGCCCGGAACATCCCCGCTGTGGTGGTCTTTCATCCCGCATCGGAGCCCACCCGCGATCTTGCGGTATTCAGCCACCTGAAACAGATGCTGCCGCCACTCGGCATAGCGGTCTTCGTGTTCGACCGGCGCGGTAGCGGCAAATCCGGCACCAAGTCCGCCGAAGGCGATTACGAAGCGCTGGCGGATGACGGCATCGCGGCGCAGAAGATGCTGGCTCACGATCCGCGCATCGATCCCAAGCGCATCGGATTTTGGGGATTGAGCCAGGGCGGCTGGCTGGCGCTGCTGGCGGCGTCGCGCAGCCCGCAAACGGCATTCGCGATCGCCGTCTCGGCGCCGATGACGACGCCGGATGTGCAGATGATCTTCGCCGTCGCGAACATTCTTCGCATCGAGGGTTATCCGCAACACGATATCGATATCGCCGTCGCGGCGCGCAAAGCCGTGGACGATTTCGAGCGCGGCAAGCTGGATCGCGCCACGGCGCAGAAGCGGCTCGACGCGGCCATCGCCAAGCCCTGGTTCGATCAACTCTATATGAGCAAGACGTTCCACGACCCGGCGGAATCCGGATGGGCGAAAGAGATCAAAAACGATCCCTTGGCGACGTTGCCCAAAATCAAGGCGCCGACACTTATCATCTATGGCGCGAAAGACCCGTGGGTGCCCGCCGATCTGTCCGCGAAAATCCTGAAGGCAAACGCCGCGAAATATCCAAATATCACGACGACCGTCATTGCCGGTGCGGATCACGACATGATGTTTTCGATGACGCCCAAGCAACAAGTCGATCCGAAAGGCTTCAACGGCCTGCAGCCGGAAGCGCCGGAATATTTCGCGCTGCTAGCATCGTGGCTGACCGCGCATGGATTTGCGCACCCGAATGGCGGCGCGGCGCACTAACGCCTTGCGGAAGCCAATGGGAACGTGAAACCCTCTTCCAAAATATTGGGAGAGGGTCATGGCGTTCGCATTTCCGAAGGGGTTTCTGTGGGGCACCGCGACGGCGGCGCATCAGGTGGAGGGCGGCAACACCGCCAGCGATCTTTGGCTGATGGAGTGGATGAAGGATTCCATCTTCACCGAACCTTCCGCCGACGCCTGCGACCAATATCACCGCTACGACGCCGACATCGCGATGCTGAAGGGGCTGGGCTTCGGGCTCTATCGCTTCTCCATCGAATGGGCGCGGATCGAGCCGGAGGAAGGCTTCTTCTCGAAAGCGGCGCTGGATCATTACCGCCGCGTGCTGGCGAGCTGCCATGCGCAAGGCGTGATCCCGATGGTGACGTTCCACCATTTCACCGCGCCGCTGTGGTTCACGAAGGACGGCGGCTGGGAAGACAAGAAGAGCGTGGACCGCTTCGCGCGCTATTGCGAGAAGGCCGCGGCGGCGCTGGGCGACATGATTCCCTATGCCTGCACCATCAACGAAGCGAACGTGCCGGAGATGATCGCCACGATGCGCGATGTTTCCGGCCGTCAGCCCAAGCCGGGCGGGCGGCGCGACCGCGCGCTGGCGGAAGCCGCGCGCCTCAGCGGCGGTGAGCCGGGACGGTTCGCGCCTTATCTTTCCGGCAACGGGCACGCGGCGACGCCGAACCTGATCGCGGCGCACCGCAAAGGCTATGGCGCCATCAAAGGGAAGATGGACGCGACGCTGGGCGTGACGCTGTCGCTCACCGACTATCAGGCGGTCGATGGCGGCGAGAAGCTGCGCGACAAGGTGCATCACGCCATCAACGGGCAATTCCTGGAAACGCTGAAGGGCGATGATTTCATCGGCGTGCAGACTTACAGCCGCGCGCTGATCGGACCCGAGCGCGTAATGCCGGCGCCGGCGGACGCGGAACTGACGCAGATGCGGTACGAGTTCTATCCGGAAGCACTGGAAGCCTGCATTCGCTTCGCGGTGAAGGAAAGCGGCTGTGCGGCGATCGTCACCGAGAACGGCATCGGCACCGAAGACGACACGCGCCGCATGGAATACACACGCCGCGCGCTGAACGGCGTCGTCAACTGCCTGAAAGACGGCATCGACCTTCGTGGCTATGTGCACTGGTCGATGCTCGACAACTACGAATGGCTGGAAGGCTATCGCCCGAAATTCGGACTGATCGAAGTGGATCGCAGCACGCAATCGCGCAAACCCAAGCCGACGGCGTACTGGTTGGGCGAAATCGCGAAGCGGAACGCGCTGGGATGATCCGCTAAGGCACCCGCGTCACCTGCGCGTAACGTGCCTGCCAGTGGCCGTTGCGTTTTTGCCAGACATAGGCGATGCGGAGCCAGCGCGATTGGTGCTTGCCGTCTTGCGTCCAGTGCAGATGCAGCAGGCCGCCGGTGACGGCGCCGTCGCTCCAGACCTTCGCGATCTTCTGCTTCCACACATAAGGCTCGATCTTGAAACCGGGCAGATGATAGTCGGCGAGGAACTGACGCTTGTCTTCGATCACGGCATTGGAATTGACGAGAATGAAATCGTCAGCGACGAGACGGCTGAGCGTGGCGGTGTCGCCCCGGGCCTGCGCCGCATCGTAGTCCCGCGTCGCCTTCACGAGATCGGGCGGCAAGCCATCGGCCATCGCGGGAACCGTGCTGAAAAGCAGGAATGCCAGAACAAGCCTTTTCATGGCCGCGCCCCTTCGAAACCGGTTTCGCAACTCAACCTTCGCCGCACGCCGCCGCGAGCGATATGCGCGACGCCCCAACGGCGCACTTCCTCCAGCATCGGCAGCGTGGTGTTGCCGTAGTCCGTCAGCGAATAGATCACCGGAGAGGGCACCGCGCCCGTGCGGTCCCGCACGACAAGGCCGTCCGCGATCATCTCGCGAAGCTGCTGCGCCAGAACTTTCTGCGAGATGCCGTCCGACACCGCATCGAGCTGGCGGCGCAGCGCTGCGAAATGGCGCGGCTCGCGCGCAAGCCAGTAGAGAATGGTGAGTTTCCATTTGCCGCCGACCGCGGCCCACGCCGCCGTCAACGGGCAATCGCCGATGGGATTTTGTTTCGCCTGCATAGTTACCTTCAGGTGCGTTCTGGAAGCGGTTTGTATCGTTCTCTAACTCTAGCAGACCCCGCTCGCGCGTCATGCACGAAACGGTCAACAGCGTGTGAGGAGATCAACGTGCTGCGTTTCATCAGCCGCGCGATAGCGGCCGTGCTTTTCACCACATGCGCCGCGCAGGCCGATGCATCGCGCGACGGCAGTCATGATTTCGATTTCGAGATCGGGCTGTGGAAGACGCATATCCATCGGCTGGTTCATCCCCTTACCGGATCGACCACATGGGTCGATTATGACGGCACCTCCGACGTGCGGAAGATCTGGAACGGGAAGGCCAATATGGTGGAGCTGGACGTCAACGGTCCCGCCGGACACATCGAAGGCCTGAGCCTGCGGCTCTACAATCCGCAGTCGCATCAATGGAGCCTGAATTTCGCGAACAGCACGAGTGGCGAGATGGGGGTTCCCACCGTCGGCGAATTCAGGAATGGCGTGGGCACATTCTATGACTGGGAACGGATCGGCAGCCGCACGGTGCTGGTACGCAATGTCTGGTCCGATATCACGCCCAACTCCGGCCGCTTCGAACAGGCGTTCTCGGATGACGGCGGCAAGAGCTGGGAAGTGAACTGGATCGCGACCGACACGCGCATCCGGCAGAAGCTGCCGTAACTATCGCTCGTAGTAGTAATAACAGCCGACCAGTGTTTCACGAGTCTTCGGCGCATCGGCGGCCATCAGCATGACGGTGCGCTTTTCGGCGACGGCAAGTTCGCACGCGTTCATGCCGTCACTTCTCTCACAATGCGGAAACTTCTTGCCGATGGCCTTTTCCACCGTCGCGCGAGCCATCTTGAAATCTGCGGCGACGGTGGCGGAGAAGCCGACGCCCATGCCCACGCTGTCCGGAAATGCCTGAACGATCCGAAGGCCGGCGATGGTGACCGGCATCTTGGGAACGGCGAAAGGGTCGTTGTCCTTGTGCGTGAAGTTCGCGCGGAAATATTCGCCGAAAGTCTTCAGCTTTGCAGGGTCCGTCTTGCTCCAGTCGACCCAGGAGTCCTGGCACAACGCCATGCGCGTCACTTCCGGGTCGTCTGCGGCACAGGCCGGCAGAGCAACGGCGAAAAAGACCAGCCCCGCCAAAATCGTGTTTTTCATGATACGCCCCCAGCCAGAGGGTGCCACGACTCATTGCGCTTTCAAAAGAACTCGGGCGCCAGCGCCTTTTTCCGCTTCGCGCCCGTCCACAACACGCCCGGATAGGCTTTCAGCGGCTTGAGGGGCTCGCAGCGATATTCCCATTCGGCGCTTTCGGCGAAATTGAGATGGTAGATCGGCTCGCGGCCCGTGCGCGTGTCGAACAAGGCGCGCGGGACGTTGATCATCTTGCCGCGCCCTGCCCGCTCATAGAGCAACGGCGTGCCGCATTTGGCGCAGAAGCTGCGGATGGCGCGCGTTTTGGTATCTTCATAGGTGGCGATACTCTTTGCGCCCTTCGCGATGCGCAGCTTGCTCTTCCAGCAGCCGACATAGGTGGCATAGGCGCAGCCTTGCGCGCGTTGGGTGGCGCGGCCGTGATCGTGCCATGCCCAGAACACCGGCACGGCGATCTCGATCTGCACTGCGCCGCAGGCGCATTCGCCCCGCGCCGTGGCGGCAGATGTTTTCGCGGATTTCGACTTCGGCATGCCTGTGCTCCTTGCGAAGCACACCCTAGCATCGCGCGGCGGCGATGCTCACTTCATGTGATGGTGATCCATCGGCATACCGGGCATGTCGTCCATCGCCGCCGGATCGGCGGTGACGGTGAGAACCGGCGCCGGATTCTTCAGCGCGTGCGGGTTCTGTCCGGCTTGCGGGATCTCGTTCCACTGCTCCACGCCTTTTCCGCAAGTCTGCGTTGCGGGAAAGACCAACGGGCCCGCGTCTTTCGGAAGCTTGAGCAGCACGGAGAATTCGTCGAACTCGTCGGACGGCAGAGTGCCGCCGCTCCAGGTGATCGCGGTGACGCGGTCGCCGTTGCGATCCAGGCTCAGCGTCCAGCCCGGCTTGGGTTGCGGGCGCGCCGAAACGACGCTTTCGGGAATTGCAATGCGCAGCGCTGTGGTCGGCGCGCCGTCGCAACCGTGGGTGACGCGGAATGCGGCCACGGCGGAACTGCCGCCTTTGGCTGAGGTTTGCGTCAGCACGACATGCGCCGATGCCGAGGTCGCGGCCAAAACGAAGCCTGCGGCGATGGCAGGAATTCTATTGCGCATAATGAAGCTCCATCACGAAGGTGCGCTGTGGGAACGGGTGGTATTCGAAATATTTGTCGTTGTTCAGGTTGTCGACTCCGACGGAGGCGCTCCAATTCCCGTCGATGCGGTAACGAATGCGTGCATCCATGACGAAATAGTCGCCGAAACCCTGGAACGTCTGCGAGACGGGGTCGCTGTTGTCGATGGTGCCGAAAGAGCGCGCGCTGTACCGCGCGGCGAGCGTGAACGCGATGCGGTCGTCCGGCCGGTAAGTCGCCACGAGATTGGCGCGCCATGGCGGAAGCTGCGGAATGCGCTTGCCGATCGCGGCCGGAAACACCGGGTCTTTTTCGATGCGGCCATCGACATAGATCACGCTGCCGGACAGTTGCAGGCCGCGGATCAGAACATCATCCCGCTCCGCCACCAGCTCGACGCCCTGCGCGCGCGTGCGATCCACGTTCTGCACGAAGCTGAAGAGCGTCGTGGATCCCGGCACCAGCGGCGCGGATTGGGAAAGCAGTGCATCCTCGACCGTCTCTTGAAACAGCGAAAGCCGAATCCTGCCCTCCTCGGTGGCGTGCGCGGCGGACAATTCGACGGTGTTCGCATGCTCGGGCTTCAGATCGGGATTGGGCACGGTGAGCTGCGTGCCGGTGGTGATGGCCTGATAAAGCTCCGTCACCGTCGGCATGCGATAAGCGCCACCCCACGAAGCACTCAGCGTCCATGCATCGGTGACATTCCAGGCGAGCGATGCCTTGGGCGAGAAGAACTGTCCCGACAGCTTGGGCTGCTTCACGTTCAGCGCAGGCGTCGCGGAGAAATTGTAACCGTCATACGCGCGCCAGTCTTCGTAACGGCCGCCGAGCGTGGCTTTGAAGTCCGGTGCAAAGGACCAGACGTCCTCCAGCCAGATCGCGTTGGTGGCGGTGCGTCCGTGCGCCGCCGCTGCGCGCGCGCCGGGCGCGCCGTCCGCCCAATCCGGCGTGTTGAATTTCGTCTGCTCGAAATTCTCGGCATCGCGATGCAGGCCGAACGACAATGCGTTGTTCGCCCAACCGCGCCAGATGCCCTTCGCATCCAGCGTGTACCAGCCGGTGCCGTTGAGGCGATTGATGGTGCCGGCACCGCCGGAACGTGCGCCGGGAAGCGCCGTGCCGGGCACGCGCTGATTGTCGTCGAGATAAAGATAATCGCTGACGACGAATTCCCATGTGAACACATCGTCCGGCGCGGATTTCAGGGAAAGCCCTTGCGCGAGATGCGTCTGCTCCCAGCGATAGACATTGTTGGAGAAGCTCGATGCGCCGATGTTGTAATTGAACCCGCCGATGTTCACGCTGCCGGCATAAACCGGCGCATCGCCCGCGTCGCGCAGCCAGGTTTGCGCGCCGGCATTGTCGTTCTGATCGAAAACGCTCGCGGTGTAGGCGATCTGCGCGTCATTCGGCAGATCGTAGGCGAGCTTCAATGTGCCGGTGTTCTGCACCTGATGCTCGATGCCGCCGGCGCCAATGATGGCGATGGGCGTGCCGTTGCGGTTGAAACCGTCGAACGCGCCGGTCACGGGCGTTCCGGCGGCGCTGGCCGTCGAGGGTTGCGCCAACGTCACATAGGCGAGCGGCTGGCCCACCGAATCCAGATGATTGGCAGAGAGCCGCCAGGAGAACGCGCCACTGCGGTCGCCCATGCCTGCCGCGGCCTGCCATGTCGTATAGGTGTGGTCCGTCGCGTATTGGTCGAAGGTCTGCGCGGCACCCAGCACATCGGCATAAACCTCGAAGCGCTCCGGCATGCGGGTGGTGATGTTCACCACGGCGCCGATGGAGTTTCCGGCATAGGCCGCGTCGAAGGGACCATAGAGCACGTCGATCTGCGCAACGTCCTCCGGCGCCACGATGCCGAAGTGCGGCGAGGCCGTCGTGTTGTTGTTGCCGATGGGCGAGGAGATGAGGATCCCGTCGGCATAGATCAGATTGCGCGCCGATGCGCCGACGCCGGAGGTGCGCGTGGCGATTGGGTCCTGCGTGTCGCCGTAGTGGCGCTTGCGCACCAAAAGCGACGGCAGATATTTCAACATGTCTTCGGTGTTGACGGTGTTGATCTGCTCCGAGGCTTGGGTGGCGGTGACCTTCTCGATTTTACCGGCCTTCTCGGCGCGGACACCCGTGACGATGACAGTCTCTACCGAACCGGCAGCCAGCGCGGGCGCTGCGGCGGTTACGGAAAGAAATGCAGCGAAGCTCGCGCATGTGCGCGATGACATGAACATGGAATTCCCCTGAACGAAATGAGCGACAGCGCGCGATGTCGCGCGCGGCTTGAGACGGCTCAGGCGATGGCGGGCGGGGCGCGCGGCGATTGTGCTGCGTAGCGCGCGGTGGGATGCGCGGACGCGAAAGCGGCCGGCGTTTTTGCCAGCGCGGCAATCGCGGAAGGCGCGGAGACCGCGAGCGCCGGCGGCGTGGTCGCGAAATGCGGCGCGGCGGCGAAGGGACAGATGTCGTGACGTGCGTTGTCCTGCGCGGGCGTGTGCTTGACCGGCTTTCCGTTCGCGTCGAGCGCGATCCTCGAAATGCCGTCCATCGTGCAGATGGTGATGAAACTGGCGGCGCTCGCGCCGGGCATCCAGCCCGCGGGCAAGAGCGCGCGCAGCATCATCGCGGCAAGCGCGAGGTGGATCACGGTCAGGCGCGCGAAACGTCCCCTCATGGGCCGAAACTGGCTTCGCGGATTTCCGCTGTCCAGCGCAATGGCGACGCT
>JBQCJO010000457.1:0-2939 GCA_051952735.1 Rhizomicrobium sp. | reverse complement strand
CCCTTTGTTGGGGGGTTGGTGGTGTTTTTGTCCTGTTTTTCTATGCGGTGGGGGTGAGTGGGCGGAGAGGCCCCCTCCACCGCTTCGCGGTACCCCTCCCCCGTAAACGGGGGAGGAAAATTCAGTCACGTTTCTCATCACTTCTCGTAGTGGTCAGCCACCAGACGATCCAGCACGCGCACGCCCCAGCCGACGCCCCAGCCGGGGGACAGCGGTTTCTGCTCGCCGTCCTGCCAGGCGACGCCGGCGATATCCAGATGCGCCCACGGCGTGTTGTTTTCGACAAACCGCTGGAGGAACTGCGCGGCGGTGATCGAACCGGCGTAGGGACCGCCAATGTTCTTCATGTCGGCGATCTTGGATTTGAGCAGCTTGTCGTAGCCGTCGCCCAGCGGCAGACGCCACACGGCTTCGCCGGCCGACTTGCCGGCATCGGTGATGCGGGTAGCAAGCTGGTCATTGTTCGAGAACAGGCCGGCGTGATCGTTGCCGAGCGCGATCATGATGGCGCCGGTCAGCGTGGCCAGATCGATCACGAATTTCGGCTTGAACTTGCGCTGCGTGTAGGTGAGCGCATCCGCCAGCACAAGACGGCCTTCCGCGTCGGTGTTCAGCACTTCAATGGTCTGGCCCGACATCGAGGTGACGACATCGTCCGGACGTTGCGCATTGCCGTCCGGCATGTTCTCGACAAGGCCGATCACGCCCACCGCGTTCACCCGTGCCTTGCGGGCGGCGAGCGCGCGCATGGCGCCGGTGACGGCAGCAGCGCCGCCCATGTCGCCCTTCATGCCCATCATGCTCGCGCCCGGCTTCAGCGACAGGCCGCCGGAATCGAAGCATACGCCTTTGCCGACGAAGGCCACCGGCGCTTCGTGCTTGTTGCGCGCGCCGTTCCAGCGCATGACGACGAGCTGGCTTTCGCGTTCGCTGCCCTGCCCCACCCCGAGGAGCGAACCCATGCCGAGCTTCTTCATCTCCGCTTCGCCGAGAACCTCGACTTTCAGGCCGAGCTTCGACAGCGACTTCGCGCGGCGCGCGAATTCCGCGGGATAGAGAACATTCGGCGGTTCGTTCACGAGATCGCGCGCGAGATAGACGCCGTCCGCCACCGCATCCATCGCGGCCCACAATTTCTTCGCCGCTGCCGCGTCGCGCGTGCCGATCGCGACCGACTTGATCGTCGTTTCGTATTCGTCGCGGTTCTTGGTGCGGTAATGCGCGAAGCCGTAGCTGCGCAGCTTCGCGCCCATCGCCAGATGCGCGGCGAGCGCGCCCGGCTTCAGCTTCGATCCCTTCGGCGCATCGACCGCGAAGGTGATCGCTCCGACGCCGGCGGTGTAGAGCCGCGCCACGATGCTGGCGCCCAGCTTTTCCGCAGCGCTCGTTGTGAAGTCCTTCCCCATGCCGACCAGCAGCACGCGGGACGCCTTCAGCCCCTGCGGTGCCAGAACCTCCACAACCTGTCCGGCCTTTCCGGTGAATTTGGTGGAGGCACCCACCGCCCGCTTCAGCGCGCCACCGGATGCCTTGTCGGCCTCCGCGGCGGATGGCGTGAATGTTCCGTCGCCCTGGACGCCCAGAACGAGGGCTCCGGCCGAATTCAGCGACGGGGCGGCAAAGGAAAGCTGCATAGGGATACCTCCGGGTAATGCTTGCCCGCGTTTAATCCGAAAAAATGCGCCAAGTCAGGCGGATGCATGGATTTCGGGTTGCCGGGTGGCGGCGGGAAAATGCTAGTTAGTGCTAGTTTCAGCTTAGGTCGAATCCGGGGGCGGGACCAAGCGCCGGGTCAGGGCTTTCAGGAATGCCAGCGAAGCTGCCGCGATTGTCGAACTATGTCCTGCGCCAGCTCGCGGGACCCATTGGGCTGTTCTGCTTCCTGCTGACCGGGGTGGTGTGGCTGTCGCAGTCCCTGCGGTTGCTGGATCTCGTCATCAACCGCGGGCAATCCGCGCCCACCTTCATCTACCTCACGCTGCTCGTGCTGCCGAGCCTTCTGGTCATCATTCTGCCGATCGGGTTCTTCGCGGGCACGATGTACGGCCTGCACAAGCTGAACGCCGACAGTGAACTCGTTGTCATGCAGGCGTCGGGCTACAGCAAGGTGCAACTGGGCATTCCGGTGATGATCGCCGCCGTCGCAGTCATGTTCGCCACTTATCTCTGCAGTCTCTATCTGATGCCGCTCGGCCAGCGCACGATGAAGAGCGCGGTGCTGGACATCCGCGCGGACATCGGCGCCGCGATGCTGAACGAAGGCGCGTTCAACACGCCGGCGGACGGACTGACCGTCTTCATCCGCGAGCTTTCGCCGGACGGCGAAATCCGCGGCATCCTCGTGCACGACAATCGCGACGCGCAGCGGCCGACGACCTACATCGCCGAAAACGGACTTCTCGCCCAAACCGCAGCAGGCGGCCGCCTCATCATGCAGGACGGCACGATCGAGCAGGCAGCCGGAAAGGGCGGACAGCTTTCGGTGCTGAAGTTCAGCCGCTATGTGTTCGATCTGGACCAGTTCTCCAACAGGCAGAAGGAACAGCAGCTCGAAGCGAGCGATCGTTATCTGGGCGAACTGTTCTGGCCGCAGTTCAAGACGCCACCCAAGAACAAGAACATTCGCAAGATCTTCACGGCCGAAGCACACAATCGGCTCACCGCACCGCTCTATTGCATCACCTTCGCTCTTCTGGCGCTGGCGGCCGTCACGAGCGGGCGGCGGCAGCGCGGCGCCTACGCGCTGCGCCTTACGATTTTTTCGCTGCTCGCAGCGATGGTGCGGATCGTCGGCTATGGCGCGCAGAGCATGGCGGCGCGCAATCCTTCGCTGACATTCCTTCTTTACCTGATCCCGATTCTGGGAGCGGGCCTTGCCCTGCTCGAGCTTCAGGGAACGGTTCTGCCGCGTCTTTTTGGCCGCGCCTTGCCGACGGAGC
>JBQCJO010000456.1:0-9543 GCA_051952735.1 Rhizomicrobium sp. | reverse complement strand
TCCCAGCCGGACTGGCCATGTTCCGCGTCGAATTCGACTTCCGCGCCGTAGGGCGGCTCGGATTCGAGTGTCTTCTTGATGAGGCTGGTCGCCTTGTCGGCGTCCGCCGTCGGCGGCAAACGGAACGAGAGCTTCGTCGAAGAATAGGGCAACAGCACGTTGCCGCCGTTCTCCGGCAGCGGATAGCCATCGATCGCGGTGATCGCGAGCTGGGGCCGCCAGGTGCGATTGAGCACGAGTTCGGTCAGATCCTCGGACATGGGCCGCGTCGCGCCGGCGAAAGGCAATTTGTTGAAGACCTCCTTGCCCAGAATCTTCGCCGCCTGTTTCGCCTGCTCGATGCGCTGCGGCGGCACCTGCACATAAAGGTCCTGCAGCTTAATCGTGCCGGTCGCTTCGTCTTCCACGCGCGACAACAGGTTGCGCGTGATGCGGAAAGAAGACGGCACGATGCCGGACGCGTCGCCCGAATGAACGCCCTCGGTCAGCACGCTGACCTTCAGCACGCCCATCGCGATGCCGCGCAGCGAGGTGGTGAGCCAGAGCTGATCGTAATTGCCGCAACCGGAATCGAGGCACACCACGAGCGATGGCTGGCCGAGACGGTCCGACAGATGGTCGATGTAATGTGGAAGATCGTAGCTGCCGGATTCCTCGCAAGCTTCAATCAGCACCACGCAACGCGCTCGCGGGATGTTTTGTTCGGCCAGGGCCAGCAGCGCGGTCACGGACGCGTAAATCGCATAGCCGTCATCGGCCGAACCGCGGCCATAAAGCTTGTCGCCGTCGCGGCGCGGCTCCCACGGGCCGAAGCCTTCGAACCAGCCTTTCATCTCCGGCTGCTTGTCGAGATGACCATAAAGAAGAACGGTGTCGTCGTTCTTGTTGCCGGGCAGGTCCATATAAATGAGCGGCGTGCGGCCTTCGAGGCGAACCACTTCCAGCTTTGCACCCTTGATCGCGGCGATCTTCTCGCGCGCCCACGTTTCCATTAGCGCCACGGCCTTATCCATGTGGCCGTGCTCGGCCCATTTGGGATCGAAGGCAGGCGATTTGTTCGGGATGCGGATGTATTCGGTGATCGACGGCAGGATCGATTCATCCCACTGCGCGTCGCAGAATGCCTTGAGCTTTTTCTGATCCATCATTGCGAAAGCGCCTTTGCGAGAAGAGGAAGGCTCTTGTCCATCCGGTAATCGACGGACGAATGGTTGTCGGGGAATTCTTCGTATGTGTGCGGCACGCCGCGCGCATCGAGCAGATTGTGCATCCGCCGCGCGCCATAGACGAGGTTATACTGATCGATGTCGCCGCAATCGATGTAAAGGGCCTTCAACTTCTTGAGATCGTCCGCGCGCGTTTGTGCGATGGTCAAAGGATCCCAGGCGAGCCAGTTGTTCCAGCGCTCGGGAATGAATTCGCAAGTGTGTGGATCGACGGGCAGCCGGACGTTCATGAACTGCGACGTGTCAGGATCGTAACTCGCGGCCTGGCATAGCATCATGATGATGTGGACGTCTGAATCCTTGATCTTCTGCGCGGCGAAGAATTTTTCCAGCCACGCTTTCGGCGTTCCGCCAACCGCTGCCAGCGCGCGCAGCACGGTGGGCATCTCGTGGCGATACATGATGTCGAAACCCATGTCGCCGGAATGCGAGGCCGCGCCGGACCAGAAGTCGGGATAGAGCAGTGCGTGCACCATCGCGCCGTAACCGCCGGAGCTTTTGCCGAAGATGCCACGCTTGCCTTTGCCGCCGCAGCCGAATTCCTTTTCGACGGAGGCAACGGCTTCGTCCATGATGAAGTCTGCCCAGCGTCCCGTGCCTTCGCTGTTGATGTACTGATTGCCGCCGAGTTTCGTGAAGCAATCGGGAAAGGCGACGGAGACGGGCGGCATCGCGCCGCTCGCGATCAGGCGATCCACGCGCTCCGGAACGTTCTCGCCGAAATTCTTCCAGTTGGTATGTGCAGGGCCGCCGGCGGTGAAGCCGACGACATCGACCAGCAGAGGAAGCCCCCGCCCGGCATGGCCATGCGGGATATAGATGTCGACCTGCCGCTCGGTCGGATCGCCGAGGGTTTCTTTCTTGAGGATCTTGCTGGAGATGGTGCGGCGGTGGATGGCGCCCGCGGGCGCGGAAAGGTCACGTCTCATGGCCCGCGACTATAAGGGCTGAGGCGGTTCCGGCCAGTGAATTATAGGCAGATTTGCTATGCTAGCGCGCGAAGACTACGCCGGTGGCCGGCACACGCAGGGCCTGCAGGGTGTCGATCGTTTGCGTTACCGCCGCGCGCGGCGTGGACTGCCAGCGCACCAGAAGCACCGCAGCGTCGCTGAGCGGCAGGAAGCAGCGTGACGGGCTGGCATAAGCCGGCGCCGGGCAATCGACGATCACCAGATCGAAGCTGCGTTTCAGATAAGCGATCAGTTGCGGCAGCGCGGTCAGGAACTGTCCATTGGGGGCGTGCAAGCGCGCCGGCGAAAGCAGAAACGCGCTCGTGCGCGTGTCCCGCGCGAGGCTTTGGCTGAGCGGCGAGGTGCCGGAGAGCACGTCCTGCAGCCCGAGGTCACCCTGATTCAATCCCATCGCCTGCGCAGTGCGCGGCATCTGGAAATCGCTGTCGATCACGATCGCGCGCAGGCCCTTCTGCGCGGCGGCGCGTGCCAGCGCCGCAGCCAGCGCGGTGCGGCCTTCGCTTTGATCGGCCGCGGTGAGCGCGATCACCTTGCCGCCATTGCCGCGCGCATGCGGCGCCAGACGCGTCAGCAAAGACTCGACCGAGCGGGAATAGACATCATAAGGCCGGTCGATCACGACATCGGCCGCGCGCAGCGATGCATAGTCCGGGATATCGCCGAGCACCGTGGCGCCGCGCAGCGGATCGGGTGTCGCCGCGACCGTGGCCGGCGCGGGCTGAAACCGCCGGTACGGGCGGTATTGCGTAACGGGGCCGCTGCGCTCGGCGAGAAGCGCGAACAGAAGACCGATGAGAAGACCCACGGGAATCGAAGCCGCAGCGATCAGCGTGCGCTTGGGCGAGCTTGCGTGTTCCGGAACCGCAGCGGTGGAGATGATGCGCGCGTTGGGCAAGCCGATCGAGCCCTGCGTTTCGCGTAGCCGCGTGACGAAGGCTTCGTACATCGTGCGGGTGGAGGCGGCGTTGGCTTCCAGCGCCTTGAGCTTCACGCGCTTGAGACTGTCGGAGCTTGCGTTCTTCTCCAGCGCTCTCAGGCTCGCGGCCAGCGATCCGACATTGGCGCGCGCGACGGCGACGTCGTTCACGGCCGAGCCGCCGATGCGCGTGGCTTCCTGGGTGATCTTGTCCTGAAGGTTCTGCTTCTGGGATTCGATGTCCACCATCTTGGGATGGCGCGGACCGTATTTGGACGAAAGCTGCGCTTCCTGGCGCATCAGCTCGGCTTCCTGCGAACGCAACTGGATGATCAGCGGCGAGGAAACAACTTGCGAAACATCCGAACCTTGTCCGGACGCGATCATCGAGTTCACATGCGAGGAGATCGCCTGCTTCTGCGCGAGATCGGATTTGGCCTGCACCAGCGCGGCGCTTTCCGCGATGAGCTGTTGATCGATCAGCGACGCGCCGCCCTCGGTGTCGTTGATGTTGTTCTGCGCGCGGTATTGCTGCACGGCCATCTCGGCCGTTTGCACCTGGCGGGCGAGCGAATGGATGCGGTCGAGCAGCCAGGTTGTTGTCTCGCGCGTCGCTTCGTCCTGATAGTTCACCTGATCGGCGAGATAGGCCGAGCCGACGGCGTTCGCGATCTTGGCCGCCTTCACCGCATTGTTCGACTTGAAGGTGACGTTGATGGTCGTGGAGAGGCCCACCGCTTCGGCGGTGAGATGCTTCTCGAAATTGTCGATGACCTTGTCCGCGCTGGGCAGCTCGCCGGTGACGGCATCCGGCTTGGCGAATTCCGGATCGTCGTAAAGTTTGAGATCGGCGATGACGCGTGCCGCAAGATCGCGCGAGGTCAGAATCTGAATCTGGTTCTGCACCGATACCGGATCGGTCGGCAACGAGGACAGCACCGAACTGTTCTGCGCGATGTTGTTGACGCGCTGATCCAGCATCACGAGCGTGGAGGCAGAATAGGTAGACGGCCACAGGAGCAGGGCCACGATCGTCGCGGCGACGACGACGGTGGCGGTCGTGAGAATCAAGGCAAGACGCTGTGCCCCCACGCGCAGAAGATCGCTGAAGCGGAAGATGCCAGCGCCTTCCTCTCCGGACGCACGCGCGCCGGGGTGTGTGGGAGAATCCAGAAACGCCATGCCTTCCATACCGCCGTGACGCTTCAGGGGAGGCGATCCCCGAAAGCCAGACGTCCCGATTTAACCGCGCCAGCCACTGCGGAATGGTTAACGGGCGGTAGTGGAAATGGCCTTTAAGGCTGTATGGCGAGCCGCGCCGCTTGCGGGTTCTCGGCCATGAAGGCCCGCCATTTGTCGAGCGCCGGACGGGCGGCGCCGGATTCCATCCAGGCCCGGATCAGCGCTGGGTCGTCCCATGGCACATCGTGGAAGGCACTCGTGAGGAAGGGACTCGCGGGATCGCGCATCCACTCCTGCGGAAACAGCGCGACCACATCGCCTGCAACACGCGGGCGGGGCGCATGCGCCGTTCCGTCCAGCCGCGCGACGAGTGCGCTGACCAGATCATGTCCCGCACCGAAGCCAAGATAACTCGTCTGCGGGCTGCGCGGATTGATCTCGATCAGATACGCCTTGCCTTCGGCGTCGCGAACGTAATCGAGGCCGTGGAGTCCGCTGAGTTCGAAACGCGCGGCGAGACGCATGGCCGCGTTCTGCATCTCCTTGCTTTCGAAGCGCTGCAACACGCTGGCGGGGCCGTTGGCCTCCTGTGCCGCGAGCGTTTCGAAATGGTTTGCGGCGAGCAACTTTCCCTGCCAGCAGGCGAAGGATGTCGTCGCAGGCTTGCCCGGAATGAACTGCTGCACGCTGATGGCGGGTGATTTTGTTTCGAGCGCCGCGCGCAGGAAATGCGCGTCGGAGCGGCGTATCGCACGCACCGCGCCGCGCAGCAGCGACGGCGGATTTGCCAGTTTGCGATAGGCCAGCAACGCATCCTCGCGATCATGCGCGATGACGACGCCATCGCCGCCCCATGTGCCGTCCGCCTTGATGACGAGCGGAAAACCTATTTCGCCAAAGGCGTTCTCGAGATCGGCTTCGCTTGCGATCGCGCGCGTCAGCGGCGTGCGGATTTCCGCTTCGCGCGCGGCATCGATGAAACCGCTGCGCGACATCAGCGTCGGATAATTCTTCGGATTGCCGAGCGAGCGCGTGATCAGCGTGGCGACATGCTTGGGCGCTTTTTTGCAGGCGTGCAGCAGCAATCCCGTCGCACGGTCATCGAGCGCGATAATGAGATCAGGATGCGCCAGATGGATCGCTTCGCACAGCGAGGCGGCGGCGCCGAACGGGCGATAGACATGGGTGCGCCCGAAATAGCGGCTTCGGGCCGCCGGATGTCCCGAAGGCAAAAGGGCTTCGACCTTGCAGCCTGCCGACGCGAAAGCGCCAGCCAGCCTTGCGGCGGAGGGCCAGCGCACGGTGGTCGCGAGCAGGATTTTCGCGGTCATGGCGGCACTATGGGACGCGCGCCGTCAACCATCCGTGAACGCTGGCACAACGCTTGGATGAAAAGCACCCAAGCGCGGAAAGATGTTCGGCTTCGGGGCGAAAACCTCGAAGTTGTCCCAAAATGAAACGGATTTGCCCATGACGAGTCTCAATTTTGAAGGTGTTGGAGCGGTTCATCCCGTTCTGAGGCATTCGGCCCCAAAAGCTGCCTTTTCTCTGGAAACGAAAAAGCGAAGCGCGGATTGCGAAGTCGCGATCATCGGCGCCGGTCCTTATGGCTTGTCGGTCGCGGCCCAGCTCGCGGCGCGAGGGGTGTCCTTCCGTATCTTCGGCCGGGCTCTCGACACCTGGCGCAACCACATGCCCAAGGACATGTTGCTGAAGTCGGAAGGCTTCGGCTCCTGCCTTTCGCATCCGTCCAAAGACTCGACCCTCAAGGCCTATTGCGAAGCCCGCGGCATTCCCTATGCCGACACTGCGCTGCCGATCTCACTGGATCTCTTCCTCGAATACGCCGCCTGGTTCCGCGAAACCTATGTGCCGACACTCGAAGAGCTCAACGTTGCCAATCTGGAAGAATCCGAAGCCGGCTTTGCGCTGACGCTGGAAGACGGCCGCCGGGTGACGGCCCGCCGTGTCGTTCTCGCCATCGGCATCACCTGGTTCCGCAATGTGCCCGAAGAGCTTTCCCATCTCGACAAGGACGTCACGTCGCACAGCTACGATCATCGCGATGCCGCCCAGTTCAAGGGAAAGGACGTCGTCGTTCTTGGTGCTGGCGCATCTGCTGTCGATCTCGCGGCGCTGCTCAACGACAGCGGCGCTTCGGTGAAGATCGTGGCGCGCGACAACGCCCTTCGCTACCACACGCCGCCGAGCGCGGATGACGACACGTGGTGGAACAAGCTGCGCAACCCGCCGACCACCATCGGGCCGGGCTGGCGTTCATGGGCCGCGGCGAACCTGCCGTTCCTCTTCCGCTTCGTGCCGGAGAAACTGCGGCTTGAAATCGTGAAGCGTCATCTTGGCCCGGCGCCGGGCTGGTTCGTGCGCCAGCGCGTCGAAGGCAAAGTGACGGAGATGCTCAATTGCCGCCTCGATGCGGCGCGCATGATCGGCAAGCGCGTTCTTTTGCGCGTGACGGACAAGCGTGGCGAAGCCAAGACCGTGGAATGCGATCACGTCGTTGCGGCCACCGGCTTTCGGGCGGATCTGTCGCGCGTGCCGTTCGTCGCGCGCTCGCTTCTGTCGCGCATCGCCACGACAGGCGCCGCGCCGAAACTCTCCGGCGCTTTCGAGACGACGGCCCGTGGCCTTTATGTGGTCGGGCCGGCATCGGCCAACAGCTTCGGCCCGCTCATGCGCTTCATGACGGGCGCGGAATATGCGGCCCCGGTGCTGGCCAAGCATCTTGCGAAGAAGGCGAAGGCTTAAGCGAAAGCCTTCGCCATCGCGGTCCACATCGGTTTGCGATTGTAGTCGCGATCGAGTGGAAGTGTGCGCGGATAGTTGCCGGCCAGCCGGTCGCGCCAACCCGGCGGGTCGAGGAAGCGGTCCGACAGGCCCCAGGTCAGCACCGCGATCGTCGCGGGATTGTCCAGCATCACATCGAGAAAACGGCGGCTCGCATCGGCAACGGCGCGGTCGCGGATCGCGATATCGGACGGGCCTCCGCTGTCATCCACATCGTGTTCGGTGACGATGATCTTCAATCCCATTCGCCGCACGGCGTCGAGGAACACGGCGAGTTTCTTCTGATCCACTTGCTTTCCGAACGCGGAGAGATGCCCTTGCATCCCGAGCGCCTGAATCGGCACGCCACGCGCCAATGCGCCGCTCAGGAAGCGGTCGTTCTCCGTCGCGCCCAGTTCACAGCCCCAGTCATTGTAAACGAGCAGCGAATCCGGATCGGCTTGCCGCGCGGCGTGGAACGCCGTGTCGATGTAGCCGGGACCAAACCGCTTCAACCAGAACGAATTGCGCAGCCCGTCGCGACGACCATCGGATGGCTCAATGGCCTCGTTCACGACATCCCAAGAGGTGACGCGCCCGCGATAATGTCCGGCAACGGCCGCGATGTAATCGGTGAGCAGCGCCTCTCCATCCCTCGCTTGCAGCGCGTCTTCAAGCCAGGGCGGATTGCTGTGATGCCAGACGAGCGTGTGTCCGCGGAATGTCATGCCATGTGCGCGCGCGAAATCGAGAATGCCATCACCGCCGGAGAAGTCGTATCTGCCACGAGCCGGTTCGAGCGCCGCGCGCTTCATCTCATATTCGGCAGACAGGATTGCCGCTTCGCGTGCCAACGCAGCGGAGAAGGCTTTGTCCTTGAATTCGTAGGTTGCCGCGGCGCAGCCATAGGCGATGCCGCGCCGCGCAGCGATATCGCGGAGGCCACGCTCTTGCTGTGCGGCAAGGCTCGGACGCAGCGCGGTCGTCGCGCCGGCGCCCGCGATCTGTTCCAGAAACAATCGTCGTGTGATCATCCCGCCGATACGCCGCGGCGCGGGACAAAAGGAATGGCCTGATCGGCAACGCGCCGATAGATCCTGTCAGGCAGAAATATCTGCAGGAAGATGATCGCGGCGAGGCGAGGGCTGTAACATCCGCGCAGAACCGCAGTGAGGTAATAGCGCAACGCAGTCCACGGCTTCGTGACGGCGACACCCTTTGCGATCGCCCAACCGAATCCGCCGTAATAGGCTTGGCGCGGAATTGAAGGCTTCAGGCTTTCGATCCACGGGATCAGGCTTGCGCTTTTGCGGCCCGCCGAGGTGCGCTTGGGGTCATAGACATCGTTCCAGATCGCGCCGGGTTCTTCGATGAGGTGGAACCTATGGCCGGCGAGATAAAGCCGGATCGCGAAATCGGTGTCCTCTGCCGGACGCCAGCCGCCGTAGCGCACATGCCGGGCGATCTCGGTCGGAAGCGCCATCGTGATGGTGGGCACGAAGCCGCGATCGCAGAGCAGATAGGTCGCCATGTGCTCGCCGGGACGGATCGCGCGCGGCGGTTTGAGCATCGTCACGCCGTTGCCGCGATCCACGATCATGCGCGCATAGACGACGACGTGCGGATCGACCTGGAACACACGCGCGATGTTCTCGAGATGATGCGGAAGGAAACGGTCGTCGGAATCCAGCAACGCCACGAAACGGCCACGCGCCTCGTCGAAGCCTCTGTTGCGCGCCGACGCCCCGCCGGCGTTCGGCTGGCGCACGAGGCGAATGCGCGGATCGTTCACCGTCGCGACGACGTCCTCCGGACGGTCATGCGATCCGTCGTCGACGATCACGATCTCAAAATCCTGAAACGTCTGCTCCAGCACCGAGCGAAGCGCTTGTTCCAGGATGTCGGCGCGGTTGAAAACCGGAATGATGACCGAGAAGAATGGCGTCATGACACCTGCCTCAACCGGTAATCGCGCAGGACCGCCATCATCATGAGGAAGACGACCCAACTGGCGCCATCGCTTTCCAGGAAGTCGGATTCGGTCAGATTGTGGAAGACGAAGAAGACGAACAGCGAAAACAGAAAAGCCTTCAGCAGCCGGTCCATGCCATCGATGCGCCAGAACGCGCCGGCGGGTGTGAAGATGATGGCGACCATGGCGATCGCGAAACCGATGAGGCCGATGGTGACGATGAGCTGCAGATAGCCATTGTGGCCGTGGCTGACCGCATCGACCCAACTCGCGCCGACATAGTTATGTAACGGTGACAGCGCGCCCGTATCCGCGAACGAGCCGAAGCCCGACCCCAGCCACGCATGATCGCGAATGAATGCGATCTCCGCCTGCCAGATAGCGGTGCGGCCCGTGAATTCCTGTGGGTCGGATAGCACGCGCGAGATCGTCTCGTAGTTGAGAAGCGCGACACTGACGGCCACCGCGACCAGCAGCAGCACGACAACAGTG
>JBQCJO010000455.1:0-2747 GCA_051952735.1 Rhizomicrobium sp. | reverse complement strand
CCTCGCCATCGTCAAGCACATCGTCAATCGCCATCAGGGCCGGTTGCAGATCGAAAGCCAGCCGGGCGAGGGCAGTACTTTCACGGTGCTTTTGCCCGCCGCGGGCGCAAAACAGCCCGCAAGCGCCGCCGTCACGGAACTGTTATAATTCTGTCGCATAGAGTTGGCCGTCCGCCGCTAGTCAGAAGCGGATGAAATGGCGGCGATTCCTGATGAGCGATAACGGCAAGATGACCGATCACACCGTAAGAGCATTCGGCGAGCAGCTTGAGTCGCTGTCCAGCGGCGTTGCCCAGATGGGCGGCCTCGCGGAAGCGCAGCTTGCCGACGCTGTCGAGGCTATCGCGCGCCGCGATACCAAGCTGGCGGAAGGCGCCATTGCGGGCGATCCTCGCATTGACGAGTTGCAGCAGGAAATCGAAGCGAAGGCGCTGAAGCTTCTGGCGCTGCGCCAGCCCATGGCTGTGGATCTGCGCGACACGCTGGCCGCGATCAAGATCGCCAGCGAGTTGGAACGCATCGGCGATTTGGCCAAGAACATCGCCAAGCGTGCGCTCGTTCTCAATCGCGAGCAGCCGATCCGTCTGACGCAGAGCCTCGCCCGCATGGGCCGCGCGTCGCTGAACCAGCTCAAACTGGTTCTGGACGCCTATTCGGATCGCGACGCCAACGGCGCCGAAGCGGTGTGGCGCAACGACGGCGAGATCGACGAGATCTACAACAGCCTGTTCCGCGAACTCCTGACCTACATGATGGAAGACCCGCGCACGATCAGCCTGTGCACGCATCTTCTGTTCGTCGCCAAGAACATCGAACGCACCGGCGATCATGCCACCAATATCGCCGAGACCGTCTATCACATGGTCACGGGCGGGCATCTGGCGATGGACCGTCCGAAATCCGACATCACCAGCTCCACCACCGTGCCCTTCGAGCGGAAATCCTCATGACGTTGAAGCCGACCGTTCTCGTTGCCGAAGACGAAAGCGCTCTTGTCACCCTGTTGCGTTACAACCTCGAACGCGAGGGTTATCGGGTTCTCGACACGCAGGACGGCGAAGAAGCCCTGCTTATCGCCAGTGAAGAGAAGCCGGATGTCATCATTCTCGACTGGATGATGCCGCAGCTTTCGGGCATCGAAGTCTGCCGCCGCCTGCGCCAGCGCCAGGAAACCCGCAACGTGCCGATCCTGATGTTTACCGCGCGCGGCGAGTAAACCGACCGCATCCGCGGCCTCGACACCGGCGCGGACGATTACATCACCAAGCCGTTTTCGATGACCGAGCTTCTGGCGCGGTTGCGCGCCGTGATGCGCCGCATCCGGCCCGGCCTCGCGGAAGACACGATCAAGGTCGGCGACATCGAGATGGACCGCGCCGCCCACCGCGTGCGCCGCTCAGGCAAGGACATCCATCTGGGGCCCACGGAGTTCAAGCTGCTGGACCACCTGATCCAGCATCCGGGCCTCGTGTTCTCCAGAGAACAGTTGCTCGATGCGGTGTGGGGCTCCGACGTCTATGTCGAGGCCCGTACGGTTGATGTTCATGTCGGGCGGCTGCGCAAGGCGCTCAATGTCGAAGGCGTTCGCGATCCTATCCGCACGGTGCGTTCGGCCGGTTATGCGCTCGACGACGCGTTCGTTGCGGCTTAGAGCGCGATCCGGAAAAGTGTGAAGCGGTTTTCCGGATAAATCGCGCGACAAAAATTAGAGCAATTTCTCGATCGGCTTTTCGATCTTCTCGGGATCGGTGATCGGCGCATAGCGCGCCACCGGTTTGCCGTCGCGTCCGATCAGGAATTTCGTGAAATTCCACGGGATGCGCCCGATTCCCAGAAGGCCGGGCTGCTGCTCCTTCAGATAGTTGTAGAGCGGGTGCGCGCTGGGGCCGTTCACGTCGATCTTGGCGAAGAGGGGAAAGGTGGCGCCGAACACCGTGGCGCAGAACTCGCCGATCTTCGCTTCGCCTTCCGGCTCCTGCGCACCGAACTGGTTGCAGGGAAAGGCCAGCACCGAGAAGCCCTGATCCTTGTGCTTCGCATAGAGACCCTGCAGCGCTTCGTATTGCGGCGTGAACCCGCATTTGCTGGCGGTGTTGACGATCAGCAGCACCTTGCCTTGAAAGGCGGACAGCGAAACGTCCTGCCCGCGGATGTCTTTCGCCGTGAAATCGTAGACGCTGCTCACACCCCACCCCCAAAAAAGAAAAAACCGGGACGACATTAGATGCCGTCCCGGCCAGTACGTTACGACCGAAATCTGAAATTAGCTCGCCAGACGCCCCTTATCGCGGCGGTGATTGGTCTGCGGCTGGTACGCCTTGCGGGCATGCGCCTCGCAATAGGGCGAGCCGGCTTTCGGCTTGTGCCCGCAGAAGTGGAACTCGTTCTCCGAAGGATCGCCGATCGGCCAGCGGCACATGCGGTCGTTGATCGCGAGAACGGAGACGTGCGTGCCGTCTTCCAGGGTCACGGGATCTTCCTCGACCACCGGCGGCTCCGGAATGTGGGTGCGCAGCGCGGGCATGCGGGGCGCCGATGGAACGCGCGGGCGTTCGGAGCGGGTGGGCGTCGCGCGGCCGGCGAGGCCGAGGCGATGCACCTTGCCGATCACCGCATTGCGGGTGACGCCGCCCAGGACGCGGGCGATCTGGCTGGCCGATAACCCCTCGGTCCAAAGGTTCTTCAGTTGATCGACCCGTTCATCCGTCCAGCTCATGGCGTGGCTCCCTGCTCCAAGGCACAAGATA
>JBQCJO010000454.1:0-4324 GCA_051952735.1 Rhizomicrobium sp. | reverse complement strand
CTTCGCGAGATGTCATGAGATTCTCTTTTTCCTCCCCCGTTTACGGGGGAGGGGGACCGCGAAGCGGTGGAGGGGGCGTGTTGCGGGAAGGCCCCCTCCACCTCGCTAAGCTCGGCACCTCCCCCGTAAACGGGGGAGGAAAGCCATTCGCTACTCGCTTATTTCCCCAGCGTGTCGAGCGCCTTCTGGAAGCGTCCGGCGTGAGACTTCTCCGCCTTCGCCAGCGTTTCGAACCAATCGGCGATTTCATCGAAGCCTTCGCCTCGCGCGGTCTTGGCCATGCCCGGATACATGTCGGTGTATTCGTGCGTCTCGCCCGCGATCGAGGCCTTGAGGTTCAGCGAGGTGTCGCCGATCGGCTCGCCCGTCGCCGGATCGCCGACGGCTTCGAGGAATTCGAGATGACCATGCGCATGGCCCGTCTCGCCTTCGGCGGTGGAGCGGAACACGGCGGAGACGTCGTTGTAGCCTTCGACATCCGCCTTCTGCGCGAAATAGAGGTAGCGGCGGTTGGCCTGGCTTTCGCCGGCGAACGCGTCCTTCAGATTCTGCGCGGTCTTGGAACCTTTCAATGCTGCCATGTTCATCTCCCTTGAATTGGTGGCCGGGCGCGACTGTGCGCCCGCGCGCGCGGCGCTGTCAACCACATTAGAACAATTCAAAAGAGAAAGTTTGGGAGGATTTCAGGCGCGCTTCACGCGCACCACGACGTCCACGCGGTCCACCGCCATGCCCTTGGGCGGGGTGGGAACATTGGACACCGCGATCGTGTCGCCGGGAATGTCGATCAGTTCGCCATTCTCTTCGACATAGAAGTGCTGGTGATCGCCGATATTGGTGTCGAAATAGGCGCGGCCGGAATCGACCACGACTTCGTTCAGAAGTCCCGCCTGTGTGAACTGGTGCAGCGTGTTGTAGATCGTGGCGAGCGACACGCGGATGCCGGCCTTGGCGGCTTCCTCATGCAGCGCTTCCGCCGTCACATGCCGGTCATGCTCGCGGAACAGAAGACCCGCCAGCGCCACCCGCTGCCGCGTCGGGCGCAGGCCCGCCGCGCGCACTTTCGTGCCGGCGGATTCGGCGGCTTCCTTGCCGGATTTCTTGCGCAGGACGGACAATTCAACACCTCAGGAGCGGACTTGCGCAGGGAACGTCATACCCGCATGTTGCGGCCCTGCAATCTAGCCCTAACTGGTTAGAATGCTTCTAATAAACAGAGATCGGCCCTGAGCGCCTTTTTGTCAAGAGATTTGCGCCACGGGCGGCCGAAAACACGGGATTTCCAGGGAAATGACTGACACGGTGCTGCGCCCATCGAGCTTCGATCTGAACGGGCTCCTGGCTTGCGCGCGAGGCGAGTTGTGGGGCGATGAAAATGCCAAGCTGCCCATGCCGCCGATGCTCATGATGGACCGGATCACCAAGATCACGGACAAGGGCGGCACCGAAGACAAAGGCGAAATCTTCGCCGAACTCGATATCAATCCCGATCTGTGGTTTTTCAAATGCCACTTCCTCGGCGATCCGGTGATGCCCGGCTGTCTGCCGCTGGACGCGTTGTGGCAGCTCGTTGGATTTTTCCTGGGATGGATGGGCGGGAAGGGCCGCGGCCGCGCCGTTGGCGTGGGCGAAGTGAAGTTCGCGGGCATGATCCTGCCCACCGCCAAGAAGGTGAGCTATCACATCAACATGAAGCGCGTGATCCTGCGCAAGCTGGTGATGGGCGTGGCGGACGGCCTCGTCTATTGCGACGGCAAACAGGTTTTTGAAGCGACGGATCTGAAAGTTGGTCTGGTTACGGACGAACAAGCCGCTGCCGCCGCCGCCCGGGGCTGATATAGTGTCGATCACCAAAGGAGATTTGCCATGAGACGGGTCGCCGTCACGGGCATGGGCATCGTGTCGCCCATCGGAAACAACACGCAGGAAGTCGTGGCGTCGCTGCGCGAAGCCAAATCGGGCATCAGCTTCTCCGACAATTATAAGGAGATGGGTTTCAAGAGCCAGGTTTACGGCAAGCCCAATATCGATCTGGCCGCGATGATCGACAGGCGTGCGATGCGCTTCATGGGCGATACGGCAGCCTATGCCTTTATCGCCATGGACCAGGCGCTGCGCGACAGCGGGCTTGAGGAAAAAGACATTATCAATCCGCGCACCGGATTGATCGTGGGTTCGGGCGGGCCTTCGACCAGCGACATGATCAAGGCCGCGGATACGCTGCGCAGCTCCGGCAGCCCGCGCAAGATCGGCCCCTTCGCGGTGCCCAAGACCATGTCGTCCACCTGCTCGGCGGTGCTTTCGACCTGGTTCAAGATCAAGGGCGTGAACTATTCCATCAGCTCCGCCTGCGCGACCAGCGCGCATTGCATCGGCAATGCGGCCGAAATGATTCAATACGGCAAGCAGGACATCGTTTTCGCCGGCGGCGGCGAGGAACTTGATTGGTCGCTCTCCGCGCTGTTCGATGCGATGGGCGCGATGTCTTCGAAGTATAACGATACGCCGGGCAAAGCCTCGCGCGCCTTCGACAAGAACCGCGACGGTTTCGTCATCGCCGGCGGCGGCGGCGTCGTGGTGCTCGAAGAGATGGAACACGCCAAGGCGCGCGGCGCGAAGATCTATGCCGAGCTTGTCGGCTATGGCGCGACCAGCGACGGTCACGACATGGTGGCGCCGTCCGGCGAAGGCGCGATCCGCTGCATGCAGCAGGCGCTGTCCACCGTGAAAGGCCCGGTCGACTACGTGAACGCGCACGGCACATCTACGCCGGTGGGCGACGTCACCGAGATCAAGGCGATGCGCGAAGTGTTCGGCGACAAGATGCCTTACATCAATTCCACCAAGTCGCTGACCGGCCATTCGCTCGGCGCCACCGGCGCGCAGGAAGCGATCTATTCGATCCTGCAGATGAACAACGGCTTCATTGGCGAAAGCGCCAATATCGAGGAGATCGATCCCGACGTGGCGGACGCCCCCATCGTGCGCAAACGCATGGACAACGCAAAGATCGAGCGGGCGCTCTCCAATTCCTTCGGGTTCGGCGGCACCAACGCGACGCTGGCATTCCAGCGATATGACGCGTAATCCCGCGCACGCTTATTGCAGAGGACAGGCAAACCGCCTGTCCTCACGTTCCAAAACGAGACAGGCAAGGATGAGTCATGGCTGAGGCCGGCATGATGAAGGGCAAACGCGGACTGGTGATGGGTGTCGCCAACGATCACTCCATCGCCTGGGGTATCGCGCGCACGCTGCACGCCCATGGCGCGGAGATCGCTTTTTCTTATCAAGGCGATGCGCAGGCGCGCCGTCTCAAGCCGCTGGCCGACAGCATCGGCTCCAAGATTTTGCTGCCCTGCGATGTCGAAGACGACGCGCAGATGGATGCCGCCTTCGATGTTCTGAAGCGCGAGTGGAAGACGCTGGATTTTGTCGTGCACGCCATCGCGTTTTCCGATCGCGATGAACTGAAGGGCCGTTACGTCGATACGAGCCGCGACAACTTCGTCCGTTCGCTGCTGATTTCCTGCTATTCGTTCACCGCGGTTGCGCGCCGCGCCAAGGCGATGATGCCGAACGGCGGCTCGCTGGTCACGCTCAGCCACATGGGCGCGCAGCGCGTCATTCCGAATTACAACGTGATGGGCGTGGCGAAAGCGGCGCTGGAATCCAGCGTCCGTTATCTCGCGGCCGATCTCGGCAAGGACAACATCCGCGTCAATGCGATTTCGGCAGGCGTGATGCGCACGCTGGCCGGTTCGGTGATCGGCGAAAGCCGCGTCGTCTTCCGCTGGAACAAGTCGCAATCGCCGCTCAACCGCACCGTCAATCTCGACAATGTCGGCAACTCCGCCCTCTATCTGCTCAGCGACATGGGCGCGGGCGTCACGGGTGAGATTCATCTCGTGGATGCCGGCTACAGCATCATTGGGGCACCGCCGTCGACCAAGCTCAAAGGTTGGACCGGCGAGGACGAAGGGGAATAACCATGCGCGTCGCCATTTCGCTTATCGCATTGTCGCTGTTCGCAACGCCTGCTTTGGCCGCCGGATGGCAGGATGTGGCGACGCCCGCCGATCAGAAGCGTCTCTCGCTTCTCGAAGAATCGAAAGCCAAAGGTCTGGACGCCGCACGCGGCGGTTCGGACATGGGCGTGATCGATGACGTGTTGAACGCGCAAGGCGGTCCGGCCGATGGTGTCGAAGGCACCTGGCGCTGGCGCCCCAAAAAAAAACGAGGCAAAAAAACCACCCACGACAACACAAAATAAAAAAAACCCAAAAACAAAAAACACCGCCCAAAAATAATACACAACAAAGGC
>JBQCJO010000453.1:0-2198 GCA_051952735.1 Rhizomicrobium sp. | reverse complement strand
TGCCCTGTTCGGCTCGGCCGATCAGGCAGATGGTCTTGGACGATCCCACATCTAGAACCGCCACCAAGCCGGAGCGGAACGCCGCTTCCGCCTTGCCGGTGCGAATTTTCGAAGCGTCGCCCATCAGGTCTTATTCCCCCGCGTAACCTGTTGCTGCTCGCCGCTGCGCAGCACAAAGAAATAGTTGTCCGGCGATCTCAGATCGATCTCGACTATGTCGCGTTCCAGAACGCTCTTGTCGACGATGAGATGTTCCAGTGAATCGAGTTGCTGCCGCCAACCCTCTTCGGGAAGCTTTACGACCACACCGTCATCGAGAATGAGATTCCAGCGGCGTCCGGAGATTCGCTGCATCGCCCTGACGCGCGCAACGACGGCACGATGCTGGGCAATCGCCCGAACAAGATCCGCACCGCCCTGCGGCGCACCGCCGATGAACAAGGGCAGGTGCGGATAGTCTTCGGCCCGCGCAAAAGCGATCGGCTTCGAGGAACGCTCGATGACGTGAAGCCCGTCGGCCGCTTGCCAAAGAGCGTATGGGCGCTTTTCGACGATGGTCACAGAAATTGAATCCGGATAGCGGCGGCTCACATCAGCCTGCGCTACCCATTCAAGCTGCATCAGCCGCGCACGGGCGGCATGAATATCGGCACCGAAAATGGACTGGCCCGGTTCAAAACCCAACGCTGCCAGAATGCTGGCAGGCGGCGTGCGGCGGTTCCCGGCAAGATGAACGGAGGAGATTCCGAATCCGGCATCCGCCGCAATCGTGTCCATGCCGTCCTTGATCCCGCCGAAGGCTCTGCCGACATAGCCGCCGACGAAAAGACCCACGATCAGCGTCAACACGAAAAGGCTGGTGCTGATGTAGAGCATCGGCCGCGACGGCGTGAGACGCTCTTTCGTTTCGCGATAGAAACGCGCGATCACGCTGTCGTTGAACTTCTCGCGTTTGCCGAACTGCTCGCGACGCGGGACGCGCGCGGGCGATGCGCCGCGACGCCCGGAGTTGGCGCGTGGATTGGGACGCTTCGGCGATTTCATCGATCGCATGAGGCGTCCTCCACGATCCAGCGGCAAAGCTTGCCATAGCTCAGACCCGCATAAGCCGCCTGTTCCGGCACCAGTGAGGTCGGCGTCATGCCGGGCTGTGTGTTTGTTTCGAGCAGAACAAGACGCGGCTTGGAACCGGTATCATCGAAGCGAAGATCGGTGCGCGAGACGCCGCGGCAGCCAAGCGCGACATGCGCGGCTTCGGCAAGGCGCATCGCTTCCTTCGTGACCGCATCCGGAATCTTGGCGGGCAACGTGTGCTTCGAGCCGCCATCGGAATATTTCGCTTCATAATCGTAGAACTCGAGCCCGGTGGTGATTTCGGTCACGCCCAGTGCCTTGCCGCCCATCACCGCCACGGTGAGCTCGCGGCCCGGTACATATTCTTCGACCATCATCTCACTGGAGAGGTTCCACTCTTCTTTGCCGAGCGCTTCGGGCGGGCGGTTGTCGCCCTTGCGGATGATGAAGACGCCGACGGACGAACCTTCGTTCACCGGCTTTACGACATAAGGCGGTTCCATCAGATGCTGCGCCGCGGCTTCGCGGCGATCGACCACGATGGATTTCACCACCGGCAAACCCGCCGCGGCGTAGATGTCTTTGGTACGCTGCTTGTGCATGGCAACAGCGGACGCAAGGACGCCAGAATGCGTGTACGGAATGCGCAACAGCTCCAGCAGACCCTGCACACAGCCGTCTTCACCCCAGCGGCCATGCAGCGCGTTGAAGACCACATCCGGCTTAGCCGCCTGAAGCTGCGCGGAAAGATCCGAGATTTTCGGATCAATCTCGATCACCTCGAAACCTTCTTCCCGCAGCGCCTTGGCGCAGCCGGCACCGGAGGAAAGGCTGACTTCGCGTTCGGCCGAGAGCCCGCCGAGCAGAACGGCCACCTTCTTATATATGGTCATGGCACGCCCACTCGCTTGATCTCCCATTCCAGCTCGATACCGGATTTCGCCTTCACCCGTGCACGCACCTCTTCGCCGAGGCCTTCGATATCGGCCGCGGTCGCGTCACCGGTGTTGATGAGGAAGTTGCAATGCTTTTCACTGACTTGCGCAGCACCGCGCATCAATCCGCGGCAGCCGGCTTCATCGATCAGCTGCCAGGATTTGTGACCCGATGGATTCTTGAACGTC
>JBQCJO010000452.1:0-6072 GCA_051952735.1 Rhizomicrobium sp. | reverse complement strand
TTCTCGCCCGGATGGCCGATGCCGATGCGCACGCGGCGATAATCGGAGCCGAGCGCGGCGGTGATGGATTTGGCGCCGTTGTTGCCGGCGTCGCCGCCGCCGGTTTTCACCTTCAGCTTCGCGGCAGGCAGGTCGAGCTCGTCATGCATGACGACGAGGGCATTCAGCGGCAGCTTGAAGAAGCGCATCGCCGCGCCGATGCTGTCGCCGCTGAGGTTCATGTAGGTCATCGGCTTCAGCAGATAGACCTTGCGCTTGCCGAACGCGCCTTCGCTGATCATGCCCTGGAAACGCGAACGCCACGGCCCGAAATCGTAGCTCTCGTGGATCGTGTCCACGGCCATGAAGCCCGCGTTGTGGCGGTTGCGTGCGTATTCCGCGCCGGGATTGCCGAGGCCAGCGATAAGAAGCGGTGTGTCCGCCATCGTGGGTGATCCCGAAGCGCGGCAAGCCGCGCAGGATTACTTCTTCGGAGCAGCCTTCGCGTCGGCAGCCGGAGCCGCAGCACCGGCGGCCGGCGCGGCGGCGCCAGCGGCAGGCGCAGCGCCTTCGGCCGGCGCGGCTTCCGCCGGAGCGGCACCGGAAGCTGCAGCCGCGGCGGCTGCGGCAGCGGCACGCTGCTCTTCGATGACGCTGGTCGGCGCGACGATGGAGGCGATGGTGAAATCGCGCTCACGGATCAGCGGCTTCACGCCTTCCGGCAGCTTGATGCTGGAGATGTGAACCGTGCCGTGAATATCGAGGCCCGAAAGATCGGCTTCGATGGAGTCCGGAATGTTGTCAGCCGGGCAGAGCATCAGCACTTCGTGACGGATGATGTTCAGCACGCCGCCCTTCTTGAGGCCCGGCGAAGATTCGTGGTTGCGGAAGCGGACGGGGATTTCCAGCTTCACCTTCGCGCCTTCTTCGAGGCGCATGAAATCGACATGGACGGGACGATCGCTGATCGGATCGACCTGCACGGCGCGCGGAATCACGCGCTGCTTCTTGCCCTCGACATCCAGCATGTAGAGCGTGGTGAGGAAGTTGCCGGTCTCGACCTGGCGCTCCAGCGTGTGGCGATCGACCGCCACGTTCTCCGGCTGGCCTTTGCCGCCGTAAAGAACGCCCGGGACGAGGCCCTTCTGGCGAGTCTGATAGGAGGGACCCTTGCCGGTGCCGTTACGGGCTTCCGCTTTCAGTTCCTGCACCTGGCGCATAGTCGTAAGTCCTTGTTCTTCCAGAGATTTCTCTGGCCCCGGTCGTCCTGATATGCCCGGAAAGGGCTGGCTTTTAGCGGAAGGGGGGCGCGAAGGCAATAACCCCGCAAAAACCGGCGTTTGACCCCCGCGCTTAACCGGGGCTTAGGCACGTTTGCTTACTTTCATACCGGTGTTTCGGAGGAATTGCCGGGTGCGGCCGCCTTCCCTATATCGCCGAAAGAATTCGCTTCTGTCGCGTTACACGGCCGATCTCGGCCGGTTGATCTCGCGCACCAAGGCGGAGAACGCGCTGCGCGCCGCCGCCATTGAATCCGCGCTCGCCTCCAAAGCCAAGTCCGCATTTCTGGCGACCATGACGCATGAGCTGCGCACGCCGCTCAACGCGATCATCGGTTTCTCCGAATTGCTGACGCAGGCGGACGAGGTTGCGATCCCGCGGGCGCAATCCATCGAATATGCGCAGCACATTGCGCGTGCCGGTCACAATCTTCTGGGTATCGTCTCGGACGTGCTGGATGTCTCGCGCATCGAAAGCGGCGCGCTGAAGCTCGATCGCCGCCCCGCCGATCTCAACGACGTGATCAACGGCGCCGTCGAAATCGCGCGTCCCGCCATCGATCAGAAGCAGCAGATCCTGGAAGTGAAGGTCGCCCCCGGCCTGCCATATGCCGAGATCGACTCCTCGCGCATCCGCAAGGTGATCGGAAACCTTCTCTCCAACGCCAACAAATTCACGCCGGACGGCGGGCGCATCGTTCTGGTGGCGACGACGGAAAGCAGCCGCGATCTCACCATCGCCATTGCCGATACCGGCATCGGCATGACCGAGGAGCAGATTGCGCATGCGTTGAAGCCCTTCACGCAGGTGCAGTCCCAATATAGCCGCCACCAGGAAGGTGCGGGCCTCGGCCTCACCATCAGCAAGGCGCTGATCGAACTGCATGGCGGGCGCATCGTCATCTCCAGTACGCCGGACGTCGGCACCATGGTCGCGTTCACGCTGCCCCTCGTCGCCATCGATCCCGCGGCGATGCGCGGCCAGCCCAAATCCTTCCTGTTCAGGAAAGCATCATGAGCGCCAATCCCAACATCGCGCCGCCGCCTATGGCCCCAAGGCGCAACGGCGAGATCGCACTGGCAACCGCCACGCGGATCGCGCGCATCGTCGCGGTCGCCGGTTCGCAAGCCGTTGCCATCATCGACTCGCAGGCGCGCGAACGCAGCGAGGGCCGCATCGAGATCGGCGCGCTGATGAAGATCGAAACCCCGCGCAGCATGGTCATGGGGCTGGTATCGGCCGTGACAACGCCGATGCCGGAAGACCGCGAAACACAGACCACCGATATCGAGCTTGTCGAACTCAACCTCGCCGGCGAAATCAGCACGGACGAAACAGGCGTTCGCGCATTCCGCCGCGGCGTCACCAGCACGCCCAGCGTGGGCGATGCCGTTCACCTGGCGCAATGGGAAGATCTGCGGCTCGTCTATGCCAATCCGGCCTCGGCAACGATCGACATCGGCACCCTGTTTCAGGACAGCCGTGTTCCCGCGCGTCTTCTGATCGACGATCTCTTCGGCAAGCATTTCATCGTCGTTGGCACCACCGGCTGCGGCAAGTCCTCCGCGCTCACCTGCATTCTGCAAAGCGTGATCGGAAGCCACGAGCATGCGCGCGTCGTGATGCTGGACGTGCACAATGAATATCCCGGCGCGTTCGGCGAGATGGCGGAGCTGGTGGACCAGAGCAATCTGCGCCTGCCGTTCTGGCTGCTCAATTTCCAGGAACTGACCGCCGCGTTCGTTTCGACCGATCACTGGCGCGATGCCGAGATTGAGATTCTCAGCGAGGCCGTGCTCGTCTCCAAGCGCAAATATTCGGAAGCGCTGTCGTCGCGCTTGCGCCGCACCACCGAGGCCGCCGGTCTTACCGTCGATACGCCGACGCCGTTCCGTCTCTCTGACGTTGTCGCGTTCATTGACGATCAGCTCGGCAAGCTGGAGCGCTCGCAGGCTACGATCCCCTATCGCCGCCTGAAGGCGCGCGTCGAAGCGCTGGTCGCCGATCCGCGCTACACCTTCATGTTCGGCAGCCTGATGATCGAGGACACGATGACCTCGGTCCTCTCGCAGCTCTTCCGCATCCCGACCGGCGGCAAGCCGGTGACGGTGATCAACCTCGCATCGGTGCCGACCGAGATCCTCGACGTGGTGATCTCGCTTCTGTCGCGGCTGGCCTTCGATCTGGCGGTGTGGAGCGATGGCTCCGCGCCGATGCTTCTGGTCTGCGAAGAGGCGCACCGCTATGCGCCGGCCGGTCACAATGATGGCTTCGTGCCGACGCGGCAGGCGCTGTCGCGCATCGCCAAGGAAGGCCGCAAATACGGCGTCTCGCTGGCGCTCATCACCCAGCGCCCCTCGGAACTCGATCCCACCATTCTCTCGCAATGCTCTACCGTGATCGCGATGCGCCTTTCGACAGAGCGCGACCAGGCGGTGGTGCGTGCCAACACCCATGAAGGGGCGCTCGATCTTCTGGACTTCCTGCCGCTGCTCGGCGATCGCGAGGCCATCGTGCTGGGGCAGGGCGTGGCGATGCCGATGCGCGTGAAGTTCAAGAATGTGCAGGCCGCGCGCCTGCCCACCATCCGCCACGAAGGTTTCTCGAAAGGCTGGAGCAGCGCCGATTTCGGCGCCGATGCGCTGGAAGAGGTCGTGCGCCGCTGGCGCCTGTCGATGCGCGCAAAAGCCTGATCGCAAAGCCTGTCCATCTGCTAGAACGGTGGCGTTCCCCGGGACGCGCGCATGGCATTTGCGACATTCGGAAATCTGACGGCTTTCTTACGGACGCTTGTCTATAGCGGCGCGGTCACCATCGCGGATGCGCTTGTCCCGCGCACTGGTTACACGGTCCGCAAGGATGTCGCTTACGGCGCCGGCGCGCGGCAGAAGCTCGACATCTATGTGCCCAACGGACTGACGGCACCCGCGCCGGTCCTTGTCTTCTTCCACGGCGGAAGCTGGCAGTTTGGCGACAAGAGCCAGTATCGCGCGCTGGGGCAGGCCTTCGCGAGCAAGGGCATCGTGACGGCAGTGGCGAACTACCGGCTGTTTCCGCCCGATGGTTTTCCGCGCTTCATCGAAGACGGGGCGCTGGCGTTCCAATGTGTGCGCAACCATGCGCAGGATTTTGGAGCCGATGCGAAACGCATCTTCCTCTGTGGCCATTCGGCCGGCGCGCATATCGTGGCGATGCTGGCGGCGAATGGCGATTATCTGCGCGCGGTGGACGCCGATCCGTCGCAGATCCGCGGCGTCATCGGCATCGCCGGGCCGTACGACTTCCTGCCGATCAAGGATCCGGTGCTGATCGAATTGTTCGGCGGCGCGACTGTTCCCGAGACACAGCCGATCCATTTCGTCGACGGCAAACGCGCGCCGATGCTTCTGGCACATGGCCGCGACGACACGACGGTGGGCGCGGGAAATTCAAAAAGAATGGCGCAGAAGCTGCAATCCTTTGGGAGCGAGGTCGTGGTGCGCTACTATCACGGCGTAGGTCATATCGGCATCCTGCTCTCGCTTGCGCCGGGATTCCGCAAACGCACCACGCTCTATCAGGACATGCTGGCATTCATCGCCGCGCATTAGCGCTTTTGCGCGAGGTTTTCTTCTTCGGTTTGGTGACTTCGTCATAAGCTTCGCGCACAAGTCCCGGCAATTCGCGGGCGTCGATATGATCCAGAAAAAGGCGAGCCCAGCGGATCGCGCCCCAGATCGCGGGCTTGAACGCCTTGGGACGGCTGTCGAAAAGGACTTCCTGATGAAGCTTGGGCAGCTTGAAGATCGCTTCGTTCTTCTCGCTGATCTCCACGAAAATGCGGCCTTCGAAGCGGAATGACGGCACGCCGAAATGCGATTGCTCCTCCACACCGGGGAGCGCCAGTGCAAGCTTGCGGATTTCGTCAACCGCCGTCACTTTCTTTTTCGCGGCCCCAGGGACGGACGTCTTCACAGGCTTCTTTCGTGCGGTTTTTGGCGGCGGCAGGTTGTGCGTCCAGGCTTCACGGATCAGCGCGTCCAATTCCTTCTTCGATACGCGATCGATCTGAACGATCACATTCGCGGTCTTGCCCCACATGTATTTGACGAAGGTCATTTTATCGGCGGCAAAGAGAAACTCCGTCCGCTCGTCCGGCAGGTTCAGATAGAGCCCATCCGGCCGCATCACCGCGAAGATGCGCTTGGCCGTGCGCCAGGCGGGCCGCGCGAAATGATCGATCTCCGTCACGCCCTCCAGCGACAGCGCGGACTTGCGGACATCGGCGGGCGAGGGCATGGCGGTCCTCCAAAAGCGAACGGCCGCGACTTTATCAGCCGCGGCCGTCCGGGATTGTAGAAATTTTCCGCCTTAGTCGAACAGGCTCGACACGCTCTCTTCGGCGCTGACGCGGCGGATCGCTTCGCCGATCAGCGGGGCGATGGAGATGCGGCGGATGTTCTTGCACTTGGAGACTTCTTCCGTCGCCGCGATGGAGTCGGTCACGACCATGCTCTTCAGCTTGGAGCCCTGGATGCGCGCCACCGCGCCGCCGGAGAGAACGCCATGGGTGGCATAGGCGCAGACGTCTTTAGCGCCGTTATTCAGCAAGGCCTCGGCGGCGTTGAATATGGTGCCGCCGGAATCGACGATGTCGTCGATCAGGATGCAGGAGCGGCCCTTCACGTCGCCGATGATGTTCATCACTTCGGACTCGCCGGCGCGTTCGCGGCGTTTGTCGACGATGGCGAGGTCACAGCCCAGCCGATTGGCCAGCGCACGCGCGCGGACCACGCCGCCGACGTCCGGCGAGACGACCATGAGGTGATCGCC
>JBQCJO010000451.1:0-2360 GCA_051952735.1 Rhizomicrobium sp. | reverse complement strand
ACCGACGCGACACAGTTCATCACGCCATAAAGATTGACGCCGATATAGTTGTTCCAGACCTCCGGTCCCGTCTCCCAGAACGGTTTGCGCATCTCGGGAACGGGATTGGCGCCGCCGTTACCGGCGTTGTTCACGAGCACGCCGATCTTTCCGAATTCCTTCTCGGCGCGCGCAACCATGGCTTTGACGTTGTCGAGATTGCTCACATCCGCCTGCAGCGCAATCGCTTTGCCGCCCGCCGCCGTGATCTCATGCGCAACGGTTTCCGCGCGTTCGAGAACGAAATCGTTGACGATAACACCGCCGGCATTGTGTGCCGCCAGATGCAGCGCGATCTGCCGTCCGACACCTTGTCCTGCGCCGGTCACAAGCGCGGGACGTCCGCCAAGATCGAGAATATCCGTCATCGTTGCCTCACCCGTTGTTCATCGGGTTCAGCCTGAGCCAAACGGCGCGCATTGTCATGCGCCGCATGCGCTTCACGCTACGGCAGGAACGCGCGTTGACGCGGCGAAACTTCAGCTCGCCGCTGTCGCACGCACCGGCAATCGCCAGTTCGGCCGCACGAAGTGACAGGTGTAGCCGTCCGGAAAACGCTCGAGATAATCCTGATGCTCGGGCTCGGCTTCCCAGAACGGTCCCACCGGCGCGACTTCCGTCACGACCTTTCCCGGCCACAGGCCGGACGCATTGACGTCCGCGATCGTGTCTTCCGCCACGCGCTTCTGCTCTTCGCTCGCATAGTAGATCGCGGAGCGATAGCTCAGGCCGATGTCGTTGCCTTGGCGGTTGCGCGTCGTCGGATCGTGGATCTGGAAGAAGAATTCCAGAATTTGGCGGTAGCTGATCTTCGCCGGATCGAAAACGATCTCGATCCCTTCGGCATGCGTGCCGTGATTGCGATAGGTCGCGTTCGGCACGTCGCCGCCGGTATAGCCGACACGCGTGGAGATCACGCCGTCGAGCTTGCGGATGAGATCCTGCACGCCCCAGAAGCAGCCGCCCGCCAGCACTGCGCGTTCATTGGCCATCAGATATCCTCCACTCGATTAAGATGGGCGCCACAACCTTCCATATTCTCTTCCGGCGCCTGACCCTAGCGGTCCTGTTAAAGATATCGTATCGCGACGAAGCCCAGTACGACGATAAGAGCTACCGCCACCATCACCCATTCCAGGTATTTTTCCACGAGCGCGCGCACCTGCTCGCCAAAAACGAACAAAAGAGCGGCGATCAATCCGAAGCGAAGCCCACGCGTGACGACGGACAACCCGACGAACGCGGCGAAGTTGTAGCCCGCAAATCCGCTCGCGATGGTGACCAGCTTGAAGGGAATGGGCGTCGCGCCTTTGATGAGAATGATGAGCGCGCCATATTCGCGATAAAGCTCGCGGAACCGCGTCATGTCGCCGGAAAGACCATAGGCGTCGATCAGCCAATGGCCAACCGTGCCAAACAGGAACGCTCCGATCGTATAGCCGAAAATTCCGCCAAGGACGGACCAGAGCGTGCACCAGCCGGCGATCCAGAAGGCGCGCTTCCGGTCGGCGAGCATCATCGGCAGCAGCATGATGTCGGGTGGAATGGGAAAGAAGGACGCCTCAGCAAAAGAGACGCCGGCAAGAGCGGGCCATGCGTGCGCGCTGGACGCCTTTTCGAACGTCCATGCGTAAAGCCTTCTAAGCACGTTGGGCCGCGGCCCGGCATTTGTGTCGGTCATAAAGATCGGAGCCCAGATGCGGATGAGCGCGTATGTCCAATGATATCCCGGCAAAATCATGACGTTGCGCGGCGCGCCATGTGCGGGTTTTGAAAATTGGTCGGAGCGGCGGGATTTGAACCCACGACCCCCAGTCCCCCAGACTGGTGCGCTAACCAGGCTGCGCCACGCTCCGATGCCGATTGAAGGCGAACCACCGTTCGCCGGGGGCCGCGATATATAGAGGCCGCATTCCGGCACGGCAACGCGTCCCGCCCGCTTTTTTGTCCCGAAATGCAGGAAACAAAGCGCCCGGAACAGGTCAGATAAATTGTCCTATTTTCCGGAATAATTAGCTTGACACCGTGACGGTACCTCCGTACATTCTTTCCAACTCTCGAACTGCGCCCGGACTGTAGCCGCCCGCGAAAGCTGGCGGCTTTTCTGCATTTTGGGCGCTAACCCAACTTGTCATCCCGGCCAAGCGATGCGTCAGCATCGCGTCGAGCCGGGACCCATTGTGCCGCTTGCACAATGGGTCCCGGGTCTCGCTGCGCTCGCCCGGGTTGACAGTTATTATTTTCGGAGAAAGACGAAAATGCACACACAACTCTAGCTCCACCCTCGCCCTGACCGCGCGTGGCGGCGAAGGTAGAGGGAG
>JBQCJO010000450.1:0-10331 GCA_051952735.1 Rhizomicrobium sp. | reverse complement strand
CATGCTGCCGCGCTGATCAGGCCCGCGCAACCGTCCGCTGGGGAACTTCACAGGCGGGGAGTCGTTGAAAAGAGGGGACAGCATCATCCGGCGCAGTTGGGCCGCCGGGTAGCGGAGTTTGGAATATGGCAATGACCAATACGCACAGAGGACCGGTCCACCAGGCCAACGAAGACAACGTGAAGCACGTTGTCGATACGACCGAGGCGCGTCAGGGCGTGGTGTCGGGCCGCGTGCTCACCGTGCTTTTGATCAGCACGATCCTGTTGGGCGTCATCTTCGCCATCATCTGGTTGATGGGCGTTTAGTCTTTCGCGCGTTCGACGTAAGAGCCGTCTTCCGTCAGCACCACGATACGCGTGCCGGTGGTGATGTGCGTCGGAACCATCGTGCGCACGCCGTTCGACAGCATCGCCGGCTTGAATGAGCCGGATGACGTCTGCCCCTTGATCACCGCTTCGGTATCCACGATCTCGAAGGTCGCGCGCGCGGGGATTTCCAGCGAGATCGGCGCGGTGTTGTAGGTGGCCAACCGCACTTCCATGTTCTCGATCAGATAGGGCGCCATGTCGCCCACGATGTCGGAGCCGACATGCACCTGGTCGAAGGTCTCCGGCTGCATGAACACATAGTGATCGCCATCCTGATAAAGATAGGTGTAGGTCTGATACTCGATGAACGCCTTTTCCAGGCTGTCCGTCGTCTTGTAGCGCTCGTTGATCTTGGTGCCGTCGGAGATGCGGCGCATTTCCAGCTGCGTGACGGGCGTGCCCTTGCCGGGGTGGATGTTCTCCGCCGTCAGCACGATATAAAGCTTGCCGTCTTTCTCGATGACATTGCCCTTGCGGACATTGCTGGCCATAACCGAAACCACTGAAACCTCACACAGAACGAGAGCCGCGCGGCGTATAGCAGGTGGACCGCGATGGGCCAAGAGCAGCGGAAAATGAGCGATTCCCAGTGGTGGAGCCCCCAAAAACACGCCGACCGGCGGCCCACGCTGCTGGCGCGCGGACGCATCAAGAAAGCGCTGCGGGCGCGGTTCGAGGAACAGGGTTTTACCGAGGTGGAATGTGGCGCGCTGGCGGCCTCGCCGGGGAACGAGGCGCATCTGCATGCTTTTTCCACGGAACTCATCTCCACCGGCGGCGCGCGGCGCGCCTTATATCTCCACACTTCACCGGAATTCGCGTCTAAGAAATTGCTGGCGGCGGGGGAGACGCGGATCTTCGATTTCGCGCGCGTGTTCCGGAACCGTGAACAGACCGGCACGCACGCGCCGGAATTCACCATGCTGGACTGGTACCGCGCGAACGAGCCGTATGAGAGCGTGATCGCCGACACGATGGACGTTGTGCGCATCGCCGCCGACACAACCGGGCTGACGATGTTTTCCCATCGCGGCAAGGATTGCGATCCGCGTGCTGAGGCGCAGCGCATGAGCGTCGCCGATGCGTTCCGGCATCACGCGGGCATCGATCTGCTGAAGACATTGAGCCCCACGGGCGAAGGCGACCGCAACGCGCTTGCCACCGCCGCGCGCCGCGCCGGATTCGATGTGGCGGACGACGACACCTGGGCGGATATCTTCTCCAAGGTGCTGGTGGCGCGGGTGGAGCCGAAGCTCGGCATCGGACAGCCCACGGTGCTCTACGAATATCCGCGCTGCGAAGCGGCGTTGGCGCGCGCGACACCGCATGACGCGCGCGTGGCGGAGCGCTTCGAGCTCTATGTCTGCGGCGTGGAGCTGGCCAACGGCTTCGGCGAACTCATCGATCCGTTCGAGCAGCGTAAGCGCTTCGAGATCGAGATGGCCGAGAAAGAGCGCATCTACGGCGAGCGCTATCCGATCGACGAAGATTTTCTCGCTGCACTGGCGCAGATGCCGCCCGCAAGCGGCGTGGCGTTAGGTTTCGATCGCCTGGTGATGCTGGCAACGGGCGCGCGGAATCTCAACGACGTGATCTGGACGCCGGCGCCTTAGCGATACTCTTCGTTCAGCGCCGCAAGCTTCGCCGAACCCGGGCAGAGTGATTTCTCGCCGAGCTTGTTCAGTGGCGTCTTCACCGTGTTCAAGTGATGATGCAGATCGTCCGCGTTCTCTTCGATGTAGAGAAGGCCGGTGACGACTTCGCCATGGGCGTGGCGTTCCTGCAGGTAAGCCATCGCCTTGGCGCGATCATGCGGATCGTAAGCGGGATCGAGCTTGTTCAGGCGCAGCACCGAGCCGTCATGCTGCTTCACTTCAGTGACGGTGCCGGGCTCGTAATCGGCTTTTATTTCCGCGCGCGGCACGATGAAGTCGATCATGTTCACCGCGTCATTATGCTCGCGCACGAAATCATAGGACTTGGTGGATTGCGGGTTGTTGTTGAACTGCACGCATGGCGAGACGATATCGATCACCGCCATGCCCTTGTGCAGAATCGCGCCCTTGAGCAGTGGCACGAGCTGCTTCTTGTCGCCGGAGAAGGAACGGCCCACATAAGTCGCGCCGAGCAGCAGCGCCATGCCGACGAGATCGATGGGAGAATCCGAATTCACCGCCGTCTTGCTGCGCGAGCCCTTGTCGGCGGTAGCGGAGAACTGGCCCTTGGTAAGGCCATAGACGCCGTTGTTCTCGCAGATATAGGTCATGTTCAGCCCGCGGCGGACGCAATGGGCGAATTGTCCAAGGCCGATGGAGGCGCTGTCACCGTCGCCGGAAACGCCGATATAGATGAGATCGCGGTTGGCGAGATTGGCACCGGTGAGCACGCTCGGCATGCGGCCATGCACGGCGTTGAAGCCGTGCGACTGGCCCAGGAAATAGTCCGGCGTCTTGGACGAGCAGCCGATGCCGGAGAACTTCGCCACGCGATGCGGCTGGATGTCGAGTTCGAAGAAGGTTTCGATCAACGCGGCGGAAATGGAGTCGTGCCCGCAACCGGCGCAGAGCGTGGAGATGCGCCCTTCATAGTCACGATGCGTGAAGCCGACGGAATTCTTCTTCAGGCCGGGGTGAACGAATTTCGGTTTGGCGATGTAGGTCATTCGGCGGCTTCCTTGCGGACCACGGTCATGCGTTCAGTGATGGCTTTGATGACGAAGCGCGCGGTCACTGGCGCGCCGTCATAATGCAGGATGGAGATGAAACGCGCCGGATCGACGGCGCATTCGTTGACGATGAGCTTGAGCATCTGCGCGTCGCGGTTCTGCTCGACCACGAAGACCTGGTCGTGCGCGGCGATGAAATCCGTCACCGATTCCGGGAACGGGAAGGCGCGCAGGCGCAACGCATCCAGATGCAGGTCCTGCTTCTCGAGAGCGGCGAGTGCTTCGTCCATCGCAGCGCTGGTGGAGCCGAAATAGATGACGCCCCAGCGCGTGTCTTCCTTTGCCGGTGTCACGACCGGCTGCGGGACGAGCGTCTTTGCGGTGTCGAATTTGCGCAGAAGGCGCTGCATCACATCCGTGTAGTCCTTGCCCTCTTCGCTGTAGACGGCATAGGCGTTGTGCGATGAGCCGCGCGTGAAGAAGGTGCCCTTGGTCGGATGCGTACCAGGCAGGGTGCGATAGGGAATGGCGTCGCCATCCACGTCGAGATAGCGCGCGAATTGCTTGCCCGCTTCCAATTCGTCATGGGTCATGACCTTGCCGCGGTCATATTGGCGGCTGTCGTCCCATTCCAGCGGATCGACCAGCCAGTCGTTCATGCCGATATCCAGATCCATCATCACGAAGATGGGCGTCTGCAACCGTTCGGCCAGATCGAACGCGTGCGCCGCGAATTCGAAGCTTTCCTTCGGGTCCTTCGGGAAGGTCAGCACATGCTTGGTGTCGCCATGCGATGCGTAAGCGGCGAGCAGGATATCGGATTGCTGTGTGCGCGTGGGCATGCCGGTGGAAGGGCCGCCGCGCTGAATGTCGAACACCACCGCCGGGACTTCGGCGTAATAGGCGAGGCCGAAGAATTCCTGCATCAGCGAGATGCCGGGGCCGGAGGTGGCCGTGAACGCGCGCGCGCCGTTCCAGTTGGCGCCGATCACCATGCCGATGGCGGCGATCTCGTCTTCCGCCTGCACGATGGCAAAATTGTTTTCCTTCGTTTCCGGATCGACGCGATAGGTTTTGCAATGCGCGGTGAAGGCTTCGGCGAGCGAGGTGGACGGCGTGATCGGATACCACGCGCACACCGTCGCGCCGCCATAGACGCAGCCGAGACCCGCTGCGTCGTTGCCGCCGATGAAAATGCGGTTGCCAACCTTGTCGGAGCGCACGACCTTGAGTTTGCAGAGTCCCTTCAGGTTCTTCTCGGCATAATCATGGCCAAGCTCAACGGCTTTCATGTTGAGCTTGATCAGCTTTTCCTTGCCGGGGAACTGCTCCTTGATGAGCGCTTCCACGACGGAGGCTTCGAAACCGAGCAGCGACGAGAGCGCGCCGAGATAGATCACGTTCTTGAGCAACTGCCGCTCGCGCGGGATCGTGCCTTCCAGCGTGTTGGACAACAGCGTGAGCGGAACGCCCAACAAGGTGATGTCGTCGCGCGTCTTCTGGGTGGTCAGCGCCTTGGTGGAATCGTAGAGCAGATAGCCGCCCTGTTCGATCTCGCCCACATCCTTGTTCCAGGTCTGCGGGTTCATCGCGACCATCAGGTCCACGCCGCCGCGGCGGCCGAGCCATCCATCGCCCGACACGCGCACTTCGTACCAGGTGGGAAGGCCCTGGATGTTGGACGGGAAGATGTTGCGCGAACAGACGGGCACGCCCATGCGCAGGATGCAGCGAGCGAAGAGCTCGTTGGCCGACGCCGAACCGGAGCCGTTGACGTTGGCGAACTTGACGACGAAGTCGTTGGTGGCGGCGGTCGGCATCAGCGTGCAACCGCGCCGTTACAGGCTTTGGCGGTCTCCAGATAAAACTGCTTCATGTCCCACGCGCCGGTCGGGCAACGTTCGGCGCAGAGGCCGCAATGCAGGCACACGTCTTCGTCCTTCACCAGCACGCGGCCGGTTTTCAGTTCGTCGGACACATAGAGGTCCTGCGTTTCCGGATTGTTGGTGGGCGCGGTCAGATGCGTGCGCAGCACCGGCTCCGGATCGTTCGGCGTGAAGGTGATGCAATCGACCGGGCAGATGTCCACGCAGGCATCACATTCGATGCAGAGATTCTTCTCGAACACCGTCTCGACATCGCAGTTCAGGCAGCGCTGCGCTTCCTTGAAGCCGAGATCGCGGGTGAAGCCGAGCTCCACCTCCATGTTCACATTGCGCAGCGTGAGTTCATTCGGCGCATGCGGAACCTTGAAACGCAGATCCAGCGACACGTCGTTGTCATAGGACCATTCGTGAATGCCCATCTTCTGGCTGGTGAGATTGACCAGCGGATGCGGGCGCTGCTTCACATCCTTGCCGTTCACGAAGAGGTCGATCGACACGGCCGCGTCATGGCCATGCGCGACGGCCCAAATGATGTTCTTCGGGCCGAACGCCGCGTCACCACCGAAAAAGACTTTCGGGTTGGTGGACTGGAAGGTCACTTCATCGACCTTCGGCATGTTCCATTCATCGAATTCCAGACCGATATCTTTCTCGATCCAGGGGAACGCATTTTCCTGGCCGACGGCGACGAGAACATCGTCGCATTCCATATGCACGTCCGGCTCGCCCGCGTTCACCAGCTTGCGGCGGCCCTTCGCGTCATATTCGGCTTTCACCTTTTCGAAGACGACGCCCGTGAGCTTGCCGTCCTTGTGCTTGAATTCCTTCGGCACGAGGAAATTGTGAATCGGGATGCCTTCGCGCTGCGCGTCTTCCTTCTCCCACGGCGAGGCTTTCATCTCCTCGAAGCCGGAACGCACGACGACTTTTACGTCATCGCCGCCGAGGCGGCGCGAGGTGCGGCAGCAATCCATCGCGGTGTTGCCGCCGCCCAGCACGATCACGCGCTTGCCGATCGAGGTGGTGTGGCCGAACGAAACGCTCGACAGCCAGTCGATGCCGATATGAATGTTCGCGGCGGCTTCCTTGCGGCCGGGAATTTCCAGCTCGCGGCCGCGCGGTGCGCCGGAGCCGACGAAGACGGCGTCGTAGTCCTGCGCAAGAAGCGCTTTCATGCTCTCGATGCGCGTGCCGAACTTCGTCTCGGGTTTCAGGTCGAGAATATAATTGCACTCTTCGTCCAGCACGGTTTCCGGCAAGCGGAATTTCGGGATCTGCGTGCGCATCATGCCGCCCGCGAAGGGATCGGCATCGTAGATGGTGACGTGATAGCCGAGCGGCAGCAGATCGCGTGCGACGGTGAGTGAAGCAGGGCCCGCGCCGATCAGCGCGATACGCTTGCCGTTTTTCTGCGCCGCGGCCTTCGGCATGCGCGCATGCACATCGTCCTTGTTGTCGGCGGCGACGCGCTTGAGGCGGCAAATCGCAACCGGCTCTTCTTCGATGCGCCCGCGGCGGCAGGCCGGTTCGCAGGGGCGGTCGCAGGTGCGGCCGAGCACGCCGGGGAACACGTTGCTCCACCAGTTGATCATGTAGGCATCGGAATAACGCTGCTGCGCGATCAGGCGGATATATTCCGGCACCGGCGTGTGCGCGGGACAGGCCCACTGGCAGTCCACGACTTTATGGAAGTAGTTGGGATCGGTGATGTCGGTGGGCGTCATGCCCGGCCGGCGAGGTCTTGCTGGCGCCTCAGCCGAAACTGAACTCATTTATCTCTGCATCTCCGAAAAGATGTGCGCATGGGCGCCTTCTACTTTCGCGCCTGCCCCGCAAACACCACAGCGTTTCCCTGTCTTCATATTAGCGCCGCGTTTTTCCGCGCTGCAACGGAGGAAGCGGAAAAGCCTAATCCATGAGAAGGTTGGGGTGATCGCGGCGCGCAAAGCCTGCCAGAATGGACGCGACGGAGGGACCGGCCTTGGACATCTCGCTCACGCCCGAGCAGCGGGCCATCGAGGACAGCATCACCCGGATTTGCAGCCAATTCCGCGACGATTATTGGAGCGAATGCGACGCAAACGCAAAATTTCCCGAGGAATTCTACCGCGCCATCGCCGATGCGGGCTGGCTGGGCATCTGCATGCCGCCGGAACTTGGCGGCGCGGGGCTGGGCGTGACCGAGGCGGCAATCATGATGCACGCGGTGGCGCGCGGTGGTGGCGGATATGCCGCGGCGTCGAGCATTCATCTCAACATCTTCGGCCCTCACGCCATCGTGGTGCATGGCACCGACGAGCAGAAGAAGCGCATGCTGGTCCCGCTCATCCAGGGAAAAGAGAAAGCCTGTTTCGGCGTGACGGAACCTAACGCCGGGTTGGACACGACGAGCATCGAAACCTTCGCAACGCGCACCAATGACGGCTACGTCGTAAAGGGCCGCAAGATCTGGACGACCACCGCGCAGGAAGCCGACAAGATTCTGCTGCTCACGCGCACGGCGAAGAAAGCGGACGGCAAGAAACCGACCGATGGCATGACGCTGTTCTACACCGCGCTCGACCGCGCGAAGGTGGAAGTCCGCCGCATCCCAAAGATGGGCCGCGCCGCGGTGGATTCCAACGCAGTGTTCATCGACGATCTGTGGGTGCCGGACGAAGACCGCATCGGCGAAGAAGGCAAAGGCTTCCGCTATCTGCTCGACAGCTTGAATCCGGAGCGCGTGCTGATTGGTGCTGAAGCGATTGGGCTGGGCCGCGATGCGCTGCGCCGTGCTTCCGACTATGCGCGTGACCGCAAGGTATTCGGCCGTCCCATCGGCCAGAACCAGGGCATCCAGCATCCCCTCGCCGAAGCGTGGGCCTATCTCGAAAGCGCATGGTGGATGTGTATGCGCGCTGCGTCACTCTACGACAACAAACAACCCTGCGGCGCCGAAGCCAACGCCGCAAAATTCCTCGGCGCGCGCGCCTCGTTCGACGCCTGCACCAAGGCGGTGATGAGCATGGGCGGCATGGGCTACGCGAAGGAATTCGTGGTCGAGCGCCTCTTCCGCGAGTCCATGCTCCCGCGCATCGCGCCAGTGACGGAGCAGCTTATTCTCTCGTTCATCGGCGAAAATGTGCTGGATTTGCCGAAGTCTTATTAGTTTTCCTCCCCCGTTTACGGGGGAGGAGGCGCGAAGCGCCGGAGGGGGAATTGCGCGCGACGGCCCCCTCCACTTCGCTCGCTGATGCTCGCTCAGCACCTCCCCCGTAAACGGGGGAGGAAAGTCACCCCTCGTAAGGCGTCCCGTCCTTGTGAAGAAACCGGCCGTCGGAGCTGGGGCTCATCATGTCGATGTCGGAGCAGGTGATGACGTCGTCGCGCGAGCGGGAGCCCACCTCGAGATAGATCGCCATCGCGTCCGAGCGATTGATGAGGTGATGGCCGTTGCCGCTGTTCTTCGGGAAGGCCGCGCAATCGCCCGCGCGCAACAAAGTCTCGCCACCATCTTCGATCAGCACAAGCTCGCCTTGCAGCACAAAGACAAACTCATCTTCGTGAGAATGCCAGTGCCGTTGCGCCGACCAGTTGCCGGGCGGCAGGCGCATGAGATTGACGCCGAAATCCTTCAGCCCGCCTGCGTCGCCCAGCCGCTGGCGGATGCGATCCGCGCTCATCTGATTGAACGGTGCCGGATAGCCCGTGCCTTTGCGTTCGGGCACGGCGGCGATATCGATTTTAGGCATGTGCTTCAGAACTGCGTCAGGCTGAGATTGTTGCCATCCGGATCGGGAAACCACGCGACCTTGTTGGTCGATCCCGGCGGGCTCCAGATGCCAAGCGCGTCGAACTCCATCCCCGGATAGCGATTGAAGGTAACGCCCTTCGCGGTGAGCGCCTTCACCACGGTTTCAATGTCCGGCACCTCCCAGCCCAGAACCGTATGCTGCTCCGGCTGGAAATCCTTGAGCGTGGAGATGCGCAACTGTTTTCCGTTCAGATCATAGACGAGCGCGAAATTGTCCTCATAAAGCTGCCTGAAGCCCAGCACGCCGCCATAGAAGGCGCGTGCTTTCTCGCGGTCGCGCGTGATGATGAAATTCATGGCCTTCGCGGACGCGGGAATGGTCATGGACTGGCCTCGCTGGCGCTGCGGGGCTAAACATAGCGCGAAATTTGACGGTTCGCCCCATGTCCGGTTTGTATTTCGAAGAATTCTCCGTCGGCCAGAAGTTCACGCACCCCATCCGCCGCACGGTGACGGAGGCCGACAACGTCTTCTTCACGGCGATGACGCACAACCCCGCGCAGCTTCATCTCGATGAGGAATATGCGAAGGGCACCGAGTTCGGCACGCGCATCGTCAACTCGCTGTTCACGCTGGGTCTCATGATCGGCATTTCGGTGGGCGAGACGACCCTGGGCACCACCGTCGCCAATCTCGGCATGGACGAAGTGCGGTTTCCCAAGCCGGTCTTCCACGGCGACACATTGCATGTTGAAACCGAAGTTCTGGAATTGCGCGCCAGCAAATCGCGGCCGGGGCAGGGCATCGTCACCTTCCTGCACAAGGCGATCAACCAGAAGGGCAAGATCGTCGCGCAATGCAAACGCAGCGCGCTGATGCTGGGAAAGCCTGCTTCGACAGGCTCAGCATGAGGAATACATCACAACTCCTCACCCTGAGCTTGTCGAAGGGTGAGCGGGAGCTTCGGCCATGATCCTGCGCTCGCTTCTGTTCGTTCCCGCCGACAGCGAGAAGAAACTCGCGAAGGCACAGACATCGCCCGCGGATGCACTGATCCTCGATCTGGAGGATTCCGTCGCCGCGGAGAACCGCGGGAAGGCGCGCGGGTTGGTGCGCGAGTTCCTGAAAGAGAAGCACGCGCAATCCATCTGGGTGCGCGTCAATCCCCTTGAGAGTGCGGACTTTCGCAAGGATATCGAAGCTGTTGTGCCGTCCGCGCCGGCAGGACTCGTTATTCCCAAGCCCGATGGTCCGCACATTCTGAACGTGATCGATGCGCATCTCATCACGCTCGAGCAGAATGCCGGGCTTGAGATCGGCAAGATCGGATTGCTGCCGGTGGCGAGCGAAACGCCGGTGGCGGCGCTCTCGTTGCAGGATTATCGCAGCAAGCCGCCGCGCCTCACCGCGCTCTCCTGGGGTGCGGAAGATTTGTCGGCGGCGGTGGGTGCCTCCACCAATCGCGGCGAAGACTGCGAATTCATGATCACTTACAAGATCGTGCGCACCATGGCGTTGCTGGCGGCGAAAGCGGAGGGCGTCGATGCCATCGAAACGCTGCACGCCGATTTCCGCGACGCGAAAGGTCTGGAGCGCGTCGCGCGCGCTGCCCAGCGCGAAGGCTTTTCCGGCATGCTTGCGATCCATCCCGATCAGGTGGAGACGATCAATGCCGC
>JBQCJO010000449.1:0-3956 GCA_051952735.1 Rhizomicrobium sp. | reverse complement strand
CGGTTCATCGAACAGGTCTCGATGTTCCTCACGCTGGTGGGCCTCACCGCGCTCGCCGTCGCCGGCGTCGGCGCGGGACAAGCCGTCAGCGCCTTCCTCGACCGGAAGCGCGCGGAGATCGCCACGCTGAAATCGCTCGGCGCGGAAGGCGGACTCATCTTCCTCGCCTTCTTTCTGCAGGTGATGGCGATTGCCTTGCTTGCCGTCATCATCGGTCTGATCCTCGGCGCGATCACGCCCATTGCCGTGGGCTATTTCTTATTCTACCAGATGGCTGCGCCCGCGATCTACACCGTCTATGCCGGGCCGCTGGTCCTCGCCGCGATCTTCGGATTGCTCTCCGCCGCCGCGTTCTCCATTCCGCCGCTCGCACGCGCGCGCGAAATCGCACCGGCAAGCCTCTTCCGCGACATCGTTGCGCCCACCGATGCGCATGGCCGCCTGCCTTATCTTATTGCCGCTGGCCTCTGCGGATTGATCGTCATCGCGCTGGCGACGCTCATCTCGCCCTATCCGTCCTTCGCGTTATGGTTCATTGCGGGCGCGGCGAGCGCGTTGATCGTGCTTCGTCTCGTTGCGCTGGCGCTGCGCTGGGCATTGCGGCGCGTGCCGCGTCTGGCGAATGCGACGTGGCGGCTGGCGCTGGCCAATCTCACACGGCCGGGCGCGGCGACAACATCCGTCGTCGTTGCACTCGGCCTTGGCCTCACATTGCTCGCGACCGTGACGCTGCTCGACAACACGATCGCATCGCAGGTGAAGGACGCCCTTCCCGGCACCGCACCGAGCTTCTTCTTCGTCGATATCCAGCCGAGCGAAACACAAGCGTTCGACGCCACCATCCACCGCTTCAAATCCGCAGCGGACTACAAGCGCTCACCGATGATCCGCGGGCGCATCACGGCGCTGAACGGCGTGCCGTCGAAAGACGTGAAGGTCGACAAGAGTGCGCGCTGGGTGCTGAACGGCGACCGCGGCATCACCTACGCCACCACACCACCGGATCATACGCAGATCATGTCCGGCAAATGGTGGCCCGCGAACTATGAAGGCCCGACGCAGATTTCGTTCGACGGCGATCTGGCGCCAGCGCTCGGTCTGAAGCTCGGCAGCAAAATCACGCTGAACGTTCTTGGCCGCGAACTCACCGGCACGATCACCAGCTTCCGCCATGTGGACTTCACCAACGGCCGCCAGAACTTCGTGATGATCCTGTCGCCGGGGTTGATCGACAAGGCGCCGCACAACTTCCTCGCCACCGTTCGCGTGGAAGGCGCGGATGAAGAAGCGATGTATCGCGCCGTCACCGACAAATTCCCGAACGTCTCGACCGTGCGCGTGAAGGACGCCATCGCGGCGGTGAACGGCTTGCTGCAGCAACTCTCCGACGGCGTGCGGGCGGCCAGCCTCGTCACGATCCTCGCCGGATTGTTCGTGCTGGCGGGTGCGATCAGCGCGGGGCAACGTGCGCGGCTCTACGATTCCACGGTGCTGAAGGTTCTCGGCGCCACGCGCGCGCGCATCGCATCGGTCTATGCCATCGAGTACGGATTGATCGGTATCATCACCGGTGCGATTGCGCTAGCGGCCGGAACGCTCGGCGCGTGGCTGGTGACGAAATATGTCTTCGAAGTCGATCTGGTGTTCGATGCCGGCGCGGCTCTTCTCACCATCGTGGGCGGTGGCGCAGCGACGCTGCTCTTTGGATTGGGTGCTGCGTGGGCCGCGCTTTCCGCGAAGCCTGCTGCCCTGCTCCGCGCGCCTTAGACAGACCGCGCCCTTCTGCGGCGGAAGAAGCGGACGAGCAGCCAGATCAAACCGACGAGGACGATCAGCACACCGGCGCCCAGGGCTTCCAGCGTGTGCATCGAGTTGATCATCGTGAAGCCGCCGCTCTCACTGTAGAAGCCGTTGAAGCTTGCGAGCGCCGCCGGGAGCGCCAGCAGATCCGTCTTCGTCATCGGTAGCGCGCGTTCGTCGGGGTGATACTGCGACTCCCAAGGCTCCAACCCACCATGGGCCGTCATCTCGACATGGCCGCCGAGGATGGCGCTGACGGGCTTGTCCTTCAGGAACGCCACGGCGCGATTGGCGCTGGCGAGATAGGCGCCGGCGTCATCCACCAGCAGCCGCCCTGGCATCAGGAAATCGCCGGAGAAGAACAGCGCCGTGTTGCGGTCGTAGAACGACACTTCGGTTTCATTGTGGCCCGGCGTCGGCAGCACATCGACAACGCGGCCGCCGAGATCCAGATGCGCGACGCCCTCCGGCCATTGCGTGAAATTGTAGAAACGCTTCACGCTGTCGATGTCGTAACCCACCACTTGCGTGTTCGGCAGTTTCGCGAATTGCGGATCACCCGCGCGATGATCCATGTGGCGATGGGTATGAACCACGAGCAGCGGAAGACCGTGGAGCAGAAGCCCCTCACCGTCTGTGCCAGCGGCATCGCTTTGGCGTCGGCGACATCACCGCTGTCGATCAACAATGCGCGCGTTTGACCGATCAGCAGATACAGGAACGGCGCTTCGAAGGTGCTGCAGAGATTTTCGCGCAGAATGTACGTCGTGGCGTTATAGCGATGCATCTGCAGCGGCGGCTGCGGATGCGCCTTGCAGTCCTGCGCGCCTTCGCTCCAGTGCATGCTCAGATCGCCCGCCGTGGACTGTGCATTCGCCGCGCCGGCGAAGAACAGCACAGCAGCCATCGCTGCGATGATTTTCATGAGATGCCCCTCAAACGATCAGACGGCGGAAAAGGCAGATGGATACACCAGTCTCCAATTCCCAAGCTGGGATGCGCCATCCCGCAATTCCAGTGCCCGGAAGTGAGAACCGCTATATGGGCAGTCAAATCGCTGTGCGATTTCGGACGTGAAGCCAAGTCTTTCGTAATAGTCGGGATCGCCCAGCACCGTCACGGCATCGAAGCCCAGCGCTTTACAGCGTGCCAGCCCTTCGCGGATCAGCGCCGAGCCGATGCCGCTTTTCTGGCGATCCACCCGCGCGCTCACAGGCGCCAGCGCCGCCACGCGCAACGTCGCCGGTTCGACCGTGAGGCGGCTGAACAGCGCGTGGCCGATGATTTCGCCGCCCGCCAGCGCCGCCAGTTCCACCGCGACGTCACCATCCGCACGTAATTGCGCAATCAGTGCCACCTCACCATCGCCGGAGCCATATTTCCGTGCGAACGCTTCCCGCGTGACGGCGGCGATGCCGTCCGCGTGTTCCGCGCAGTTCGTGACAATCGTGAAATCCGGCGTCATCCCGTTGCGCTGCCTCGGTTTTCGGCGCTTTCCGGCAACTTGATCCCCTCTCTGTGAAACACCATATTAGGCGGGACTCGCCGCAACCGGCGGGCAAAGGAGAAATTATGGCTGATTTCGACAATCGCGTCGCACGCGCCTCTACGACCGTCGATTATATCGACGCCGGTCTGCGCGCCTACATGCTGCGCATTTACAATTACATGCTGGCGGGCCTGGTGGTCACCGGTTTGACCTCCTACGGCACGTTCCTCGCCGCGGTGACGGACAATCCGGCCAACGCGGCCGCGCGCCTGCCCGGCGGCATCATGCTGACGAGCTTCGGCGTCACGCTGTTCACCGGCCCCCTGATGTGGGTGCTGCTGTTCGCGTCGCTCGGCCTCGTCATGTTCCTCAGCTTCCGCATCGAGAAGATGAGCGTGGGCACCGCACAGGCGAGCTTCCTGGGTTATGCCGCACTCGTGGGCGTGACCTTCGCGTCGCTGTTCGTGGTCTATACCTACGCTTCGATCGCGCAGGTGTTCTTCATCACCGCCGCCACCTTCGGCGCGATGAGCCTGTGGGGCTACACGACGAAGACCGACCTCACCGGCTTCGGCCACTTCCTGTTCATGGGCCTGATCGGCATCGTCATCGCTTCGGTGGTGGGCTTCTTCTGGCACTCCACCATGCTACAGTGGGTGATCTCGGT
>JBQCJO010000448.1:0-2439 GCA_051952735.1 Rhizomicrobium sp. | reverse complement strand
CGCGCAGCAGGTTGATGCCGATGAGCACGTCAAACGCGCCGAGCCGCAGATCGCGGATGATCTCGATGCGCTCCAGGGTTTCCACGTCGCTGTGCATGTAGCGCACGCGGATGCCCTGTTCGTGCATATATTCGGTGAGGTCTTCCGCCATCTTCTTCGTCAGCGTGGTGACGAGCGTGCGGTAGCCGCGCTTGGCGTTGAGGTGGCACTCGGAGATGAGGTCATCGACCTGCGTCTCCACCGGGCGCACTTCGACCGGCGGATCGATAAGGCCCGTCGGGCGGATGACCTGTTCGGCGAAGACGCCGCCGGTGCGCTCCAGCTCCCACGGGCCGGGCGTGGCGCTGACATAGACGGTGGCGGGGCGCATCGCGTCCCACTCCTCGAATTTCAGCGGGCGGTTGTCGATGCAGCTTGGCAGGCGGAAGCCATACTCGCTGAGCGTGAACTTGCGGCGGTAGTCGCCTTTGTACATCGCGCCGATCTGCGGAACGGTGACGTGGCTTTCGTCGGCGAAGACCAGCGCGTCGTCGGGCAGATATTCGAACAGGGTCGGCGGCGGCTCGCCGGGTTTGCGGCCGGTGAGCCAGCGCGAATAGTTCTCGATGCCTGCGCAGGAGCCGGTGGCTTCGATCATTTCCAGATCGAAGGTGGTGCGCTGTTCCAGGCGCTGCGCTTCCAGAAGCTTGCCGTTCTTGCGGAAGTCTTCGAGGCGGACGATGAGTTCCTGCTTGATGCCCTTCATCGCCTGCGCCAGCGTGGGGCGCGGCGTGACGTAGTGCGAGTTGGCGTAGACTTTCACGCTGGGCAGTTGTCCGGCGTTCCTGCCGGTGAGCGGATCGAATTCGCTGATGCTGTCCACTTCGTCGCCGAAGAGTTCGATGCGCCAGGCGCGGTCTTCATAATGTGCGGGGAAGAGGTCGATGGTGTCGCCGCGCACGCGGAAGGTGCCGCGCGCGAAGGCGGCGTCGTTGCGGCGGTATTGCAGCGCGGAGAGATCGCGCATCAGATCGTTGCGATCCAGCCGCTGGCCCTTGGCGATGGTGACGGCGGTGCCGGAATAGGTTTCGACCGAGCCGATACCGTAGATGCACGACACCGAGGCGACGATGATGACGTCGTCGCGCTCCAGGATCGCGCGCGTCGCCGAATGGCGCATGCGGTCGATCTCTTCGTTGATGGACGAGTCTTTCTCGATATAGGTGTCGGTGCGCGGGATATAGGCTTCCGGCTGGTAGTAGTCGTAATAGGAGACGAAATACTCGACCGCGTTCTCCGGGAAGAAGCCTTTGAACTCGCTGTAGAGCTGCGCGGCCAGCGTCTTGTTCGGCGCGAGGATGAGGGCAGGGCGGCCCGTCGCTTCGATGATCTTGGCCATCGTGAATGTCTTGCCCGAACCGGTGACGCCGAGCAGCACCTGATCGCGCTCGCCGATCACGCCGTGATTCACGACGTCGGGGTTCTTCAATCCGCCGACCAGTTCCTTGATCGCCGTCGGCTGATCGCCCGCCGGTTCGTATTCGCTGACGAGTTTGAACTTCTTGCCGCCTTCGGATTTCTCGGGGCGGGCAGGGCGGTGCGGAACGAAGCCGGCCATCTCCGCGCCGGTGCCGCCATGCATTGGCAGATCGAGTTCGCTGGAAGGTGGCGCGGGATCGTAAGCGGTGCCTTCGGCGGGGATCGGAACATGCTCGACGGCACCGCGGAACTTGCGGGCGTTGTCCGTCATCCCCTTGCCGCCAGACTTCTTCGTCCGCGGCAGCATGCCGTTGTTGTGCGCCATGGAACGAATATAGGACGGACAGCCCGTTTTTGCACCCCGTCCTGCTGCCATGCTGCTGACAAGGTGTGGCAGCAGCGCGCGGTGCGGGGACGCGGGAGATTAAGACGGCGGAAACACTCTGGGACCGATAAATCGTGACAGGAGAAGCACATGGCCCTCGTTCTCGGACAGCACGTCGACCGTTCCTATTACGAACTCGATCACCGCTTCACGGTGCTGCAGGAACCGACCCATCCGTCCGCGCGCAAGCTCATGGCCCTTTGGCGCGCCGGCGAGGCGAAAGACGGCCTGCGCATGGGGCGCGATATTCCCTCCCGCGCCATCGCGCCGTTCCTCTCGCAGATCATCATCTATGAGCCTATTGGTGACTGGGAAGACGCCCATCTGCGCTATGCCGGCTTCGGCACCGCGAAATTCTTCGGCCGCGATGTGACGGGCCTGCGCTGCTCCGACGTGGAGGCGCATGATCGCGGGACCACCCTGAAGCAGCTCTTTTCCGAAGCGCGCAGCCTCGTCGCAGAGAACAGATGCCGCGTGCTGGACCACCGGGCATTGGACGGCGGTATCGAGGTCGGGCACCAGGAAATCGTGCGGTTTCCGATCTTCGGACCCGACGGCAAAAGGCGCTGGCTCCTCAACGCGGCGTTCGACGTGTG
>JBQCJO010000447.1:0-4030 GCA_051952735.1 Rhizomicrobium sp. | reverse complement strand
CGGGAATGACGCCGACCACCTGGAATCCCAGCTTCCGATAGAAGGTGAAAGGATGGCCTTTCACCGGCTCCAGCGCCGCCAGCTTCGTCAACGGGTCGGGGAAGAGGTCGATGCCGGAGAGATTGGTGCCGCCGTAATCGTCATCGGTGGCGAGATAGAGGTTGAGCACGCCGTCCTTGCGCGCGAAATCCTCCAGATGCGCGATGAGCGCGGTGCCGATGCCGGAGCGATGGCACGCCGGATCGACGACGAGGGGATGCAGCTCCCAGGAATAGTCGTAGACCGGATCGACGCCGATCCATCCCAGAACGATGCCGTTCTCCATCGCGGCGAAGGCATACATGCCGTCGCCATCGAATTTTTCGATCTCCTCGAACGCTTCTTCGGGGGAATAGGCGGATTCGGTATGCGCGAAAGCCCGGTGAAGGATATCGGCTGCCTGCTCGCGCTGGACGCTATTCAAACTCTCGAACGCAACAATCTCGACCATTTTCTTCTTCGTGGGTACGCTGGTGTTATGAGCGAGCGCGAAAAGCCCGATCTGATCGGCAAGATCAAGGACAAACTGATCCGCTCGAAAGAGAAATGGGCGCAGGAGGGAAGGCTGCTGACCGGCCATCCCGACAACGCGCACAAAAACCGCCTGCCGCCCGGCCAGAAGGAAGTGAAGAACTGGCCGGTGCTGGATCTGGGCGTGCAGCCGGATGTGAAGCCGGAGAACTGGCGGCTGCAGGTGCTGGGGCTGGTGGAAAACCCGGTGGCGCTGACCCTGCCGCAGTTTCGCGAGCTGCCGCAGACCGAGATCACCAGCGACATCCACTGCGTCACGGCATGGAGCCTTTACGACAATCACTGGCAGGGCGTTGCGAGCCGCGCCTTGCTCGATCTGGTGAAGCCGAAGACGGCGGCGAAGCACATCGTCTTTCATTCGTATGACGGCTACACGACGAATGTGGCGCTGGATGCCTTCGCCGATGCGGACGTGTTGCTGGCGCACACATGGAACGGCCTGCCGATCAGCCGCGAGCATGGCGGGCCGGTGCGTGTCGTCATTCCCCAATGGTATTTCTGGAAGAGCGCCAAATGGGTGACGCGCATCGTGTTCCACGAAGAGGACAAACCCGGCTTCTGGGAAACCCGCGGCTACCACAACGAAGGCGATCCGTGGAAAGAGCAGCGCTATAGCTGAGGCACGCGCCTTGCGAGGTTTCCGGCAGACAGCCCGGAAAGCCTGCCATGTTCAAGTTCCTGTCCCGAAAAGAAACAGCCCCTGCGCCCGACAGGCTGATCCCCTATGGCTGGGCCAAGGAAGCGAAACACTTCCACGACGATCTCGCCTGGTATGAGCAGGAACGCGCGAAGATCGACGGCCGCGGGTTCGGGCGGCGGATGAGCGCTCCCGAACGCAAAAGGATTTTGACGCGCAAAGCGCCGGTGGATCGCGTTGCGCTTTTTGAGTCCGGCGACGAGCGCAAGGCACTTGCCCGCCATCCGGGCTCGCTGTTTCGGCGTTGATCAGCAGCGCGCGTGAATGTCGTTCGCGATAGCGTCCAGCACCTGCTGCAAAGCGGCATTGAATGAGCCGTAGCTTTCTTTTTCCGCGCTGAACCACGTCAGATGATTTGTCGTTCCCCGGTATATCCGTTCGGCGGGACCGCCTTTGCCGTCATATCGCACGCGCATCACGATATTCACGGTTCTGGTTTCCGTGGTGACGTTCATTACGTAGGCCTTGAGGAGATCGATCGAGAGGGAGATTGGCGCGGTGCGAGGGTTGTTCACGACCTCGATGCCATGTGCCGCGTTCAATGTCTGAAAACCCGAACGGAGCCATGTGCCGGCGTCCGCCATCGTCAACGGCGTTGGACCGATTGTGCCCATCGTGCCGGGATCGGGACGCAGGTCTCGAATATCCGAAATGGCGATCGTGCACATCGTGGAAATCTGCTCTGCCGCCTTGCGGCTTGCAGACCCAGATGGGTGCTCGAACGTCGATGGCATTTCTTGAGGCTTGGATGACGCGCATGCGGCGGCCAGCAAACAGGCTGCCGTAACGCTCAACCTCGAAAATCGTGAAGGCGGCATGACCGGTCAGAACGTCGGATGCGCGTCGTAGCTGATCGAACCGTCGGCCTCTCTGTGGGCTACGCCGTCGGCAGTTCCGTCAGGGAGCTGGGCGTTCTGCAGATCGTCAGCGATGAGTTGCGGCAATTCCTCCGCGGCGCGCTTAAGAGCCGCGCGCATGGCCGCGCCGTCATGCGCCGACCACTCCGCAATGTAGTGGTCCCGGTCGGCTGCTTTCGGGGCAGTCATGAGGAACGTGAAATGGTTGTGATAGATCGAATTGGCCAGAGATGTTTTCTGTTTGGCCTTCTTCGGTGCAACGGCATCGTCTTTCGAGAACAGGCCTGCGGACATGCTGACGGTGAGGAGGTTCGCGTCGTTGGACAACATGTAGGTCGTGTTCACGAAGACGACGTCACTGGCTGAGGAATGCGCCAGATCCCGATCCAGACTATCGGGGGAAACGTCGCGCACCACGCTCGCATTGGCGACATGCAGCCACGCCACCTGCGAAAGCGCGGATTTCATGTTGTCGCGAATGGCACCGTCAAAATCGAAATCGGCGAGGGAATCGCGCAACGGCTTGACGGCGGCTTCTGCCTTGCTCGTGCGAACGCTATTCACGCCGGCGTCGACCAATGCCAGCAGAAGTCCGCCTCCGCCGGCCGCTGCGATCTGGGAATCCGGCACGAATACGAAAATTTCGCCCTGCTTTATCGGAACGACGATATCGGTGGAGGCGATGCCGCCTTCGAAAGACTGATCCAGCGAACCGTGCACCGGCACATTCGCCGCGCATCCGGCCAACAACACGGCAGACAAAAGAATAGCGACACGCCGATTGCGTAGCGACATGGGTCCCCCAACGACAATAGAATTTAAAGCCCGCCTAGTCCGGACGCGATCATCCGTTTTCAGCCCCGCGCGTAATAGAGCAGCGGAGTTCCATCAAGTAAAGAGGAAGAATTGGAAAGGCTTGGGTGGCGATATCTTGCGGCACTTAAGTAACCATCTGTTGCACTAGATCTGCGGCATGGCCGCGATCTTCGCTTCCTTTACCGCCGCGTCGAACATCTCCGGCGTCAGCACGCCGGTGTTCGTGTTGTAGCGCGAGCAGTGATAGCTCGACACCAATGAAATCTTGCCGATGCGATAGCGTTGCGCGTGCTTGAAGGGATGCGCGCTGAGCTTTGCGCCCAAGGCCTTGCACACGCTGTCATGCGCGATCTTGCCCAGCGCGAAGATAGCGCGCAGATGCGGCAATGCCTCGATCTGGCCGATGAGGAATTGACGGCAGGTGTTGATCTCCGCCGGGACGGGCTTGTTCTCCGGCGGCACGCAGCGCACGGCGTTGCTGATGGCGCAATCGACGAGTTGCAAACCGTCGTCGATGCTCTCGCGATAATCGCCGCGCGCCAGACCGTGCTTGAGCAATGTCGGGTAAAGCAGGTCGCCGGCGTAATCGCCGGTGAAGGGGCGTCCGGTCCTGTTTGCGCCGTGCAAGCCCGGCGCGAGACCGACGATCAGCAAACGCACTTCGTTTGTGGGTGCAGAGAACGTCGGCACCGGGTTGTTGAAATAGTCCGGATATTTGATGCGGTTCGCCGCGCGGAAAGACGCGAGCCGCGGACACAAAGGACAATCGTGCGGCGGCTCGCTCTCGCTCATGCGGTGTGCGCGTAGCTCGGGTGGTGGTGCTCGTGCTCGCGTGTGTTGGCTGAACGCGGTCCGCCTTCGCGGGCGATCATGGGCTTCAGTTCTTCCAGCTCGATGAAATTGTCGGCCTGGCGGCGCAGTTCGTCCGCCACCATGGGCGGGGAGGTGCGGATGGTGGAAACCACGCTGACGCGTTTGCCGCGGCGCTGCACCGCTTCCACCAGCCGGCGGAAGTCGCCGTCGCCGGAGAAGATCACCACATGGTCCACCACCGCGCTGATCTCCATCACGTCGATCGCCAGCTCGATAT
>JBQCJO010000446.1:0-6552 GCA_051952735.1 Rhizomicrobium sp. | reverse complement strand
AGAAGCAGCTGATCCAGCGCCCCGGCACGCCGGAGGAAGCGGCGGAAGCCTATCTCACCTGCATGCGCAATACGTTCATGACGGGACAAGTGCTCAAGGTCGAAGGCGGCATCGCGATCGCCAATTGACCGGCCGCAAACACAGGAGAACGACATGCGTGTATTCGTGACCGGCGCGGCCGGGTTCATCGGCGAAGCGGTGGTGAAGGACTTGCTGGCGCATGGCCATCAAGTGGTGGGGCTTGCGCGCTCGGACGCGAATGAAGTGGCGCTGAAGAAAATGGGCGCGGGCGTTCATCGTGGATCGCTCGAGGATATCGAGAGCCTCAAGGGCGGTGCGAAGAATGCCGATGGCGTGATCCATCTCGCCTTCATTCACGACTTCACGAAGTTCGCGGAAAACGGGCAGACCGACAAGCGCGCCATCGAAGCGATGGGCGAGGTGCTGGAAGGCACGAACACGCCGCTGGTCGTGACCTCCGGTGTCGGCTTCCTCGCGCCGGGGCGCCTCGCGACGGAAGACGATGTCGCGCGCGCGGGCGAGGGCGTTCCGCGCGTGTCCGAAAGCGCGGCGTTTGCGTTCAAGGATCGCGGCGTGCGCGTGTCGGCGATCCGCTTGCCGCAAGTGCACGGCGGCGAAGGTAAGGCCGGGTTCGTCGGATATGTGTACGAGGCCGCGCGCGCCAAGGGCGTGTCCGCCTATGTCGGCGACGGCCATGAGCGCTGGCCGGCGGCGCACCGCAACGATGTCGCCGTGCTGTACCGGCTGGCGTTAGAGAAGGGACGCGCGGGCGCCGCCTATCACGCGGTGGCGGATGAAGGCGTGCCGATGAAAGCGATCGCGGAGGTGTTCGCCAAGGTGCTGAACGTGCCGCTGACGTCCATCAAGCCGGAGGAGGCGATGGCGCATTTCGGATTCATCGGGATGTTCGCCGGACTCGACATGCCCGCATCCAGCGCGAAGACGCAGGCCGAACTCGGCTGGAAGCCGAAGGAGATCGGACTGATCGCGGATATCAGCCGGCCGGGTTACTGGCCGGGCTGAGCGTTGTTCGAGGCCATGCATTTGGCCAGGAAGTCCGTCTCCGTCTCCGAGCCTGTGGGCGTGATCTTCTGCTGCGCCAACCATTTGGACTCGCAGGCCTGTTTCCTTTCGGCGTTATTCATCTGGACCGGCGGAACGGCTTTGGTGCTCGCGGGTTGCGCGGCGCTGGGGCCGTTTTCCATGCAGGTCTTCTTGTAGTCGCCATAGGTCGTCTTGGCCTTGTCCGCGGCGGCCATCGCGTCCCATGAGGTCTTGCAGGCCGTCGCATAGTCCGGGCCGGCATCCGCCGCATAACCCGCGAGTGCGACAAAACCCATCGCCAGAGCGCCGCCGAGAATCGCGCGCATCGGTTCCTCCACATTCCAAGTCTGTCTGGAGTGTGTACGCGCATGTCCACGAAGTGTTCAGTTCCAACGCATCGTGATGCGCCGCCCAACAAGCCAGAGAATCGCGCCGTTCATCAGCATGCCGACGAATAGAGCAATATAGTAAAGCCATAAGGGTGCATCGCCGAACGCGGAAAATGCGAAGAACCACGGCAATGCCAGGAAAATCGCATAAACGCCGGAAAGCGGGTCAGGGCTGGAGAGCATCAATAGTATCGCCATTGCGCAGAACGCGGCGTAAATCGAAACGAGAATGCGCACGACTGCCATGATCCCTCCCGCCGACCAAACAATGCGTGCACAGCGATGCTAAAGCAAACGGCCCGGAGTTGCCTCCGGGCCGCTCGCGCCCTCCATGAACCTTCAGCTTATCTCGCGCTTTTGACTTCGCCGCTGCCCATGATGGTCTGGCTGATGTGCGGATTGCCGCCATAGACGACCGAACCAGATCCGGCGATTTCCACATCCAGCTTCTGTTGCGCGTTCACATGCACCTTGCCGCTGCCGTGAATGGCGACGTCGGTGCTGGCGGCGGGCACGTTCATCAGGTCGACATTGCCGCTGCCGTTGATCTCGATTTCGATCTTGGGCTGCTGCGGGAAGCCCGCGCGCGCGTCGATCTTGCCGCTGCCGTCGATCTCCACGCTCGCGAAACCGGGCGTCGTGATCTCGACGTCGAGGTTGTAGCCGGACGGGCAGGAGCTGTTCCAACCAAACCAGCCTTTGCCGGGGCAGGATTTAAAGACGAGGTTTCCGTCCTTCACATAGACCTGCGTGTTGTTGGTGTCGCCCTGCTTCAGCACCACGCGCTGCTGCGCGCCGTGCACGAAGGTGACATGGCCCATGCCCTCGATGGTGATGTCGTGGAACGGCTGGACCGCGACCGCGGTATCCGCCGAGGCCGTGCCGCCGGCGAGCGCAACCGCCGCCGCAAAAGTGGAAAGAAAAAGAATTTTCCGCATGAACCGGCTCCCTAGTCTTCGCTGCTCACATTGCCGCCGTCGGATGCGACAAGACTTGTCACGCTGGGATTTCCCCAATAGCGGATATTGCCGCCATCGACCGCGTGTGCCTGCATGGTCTTGCGCGGCTGGATGCGCAAATTGCCGCCGTCGCTGGCGCGGGCGTTCACATTGGCAGCCGCGATGGCGCGCGCGTCGATATTGCCGCCGTCGCTGGCTTTCACGGCCAGCTCACGTTGCGGCGGGAACGGGCCTTCCACGTCGATATCAGCGCCGTCCGTGGCTTCGATCGCGCTGACCTGCGGCATCACCACCTCGACCCTGAGCCGGTAGTGATTGGGGCAATGCCAGCTTCGGCAGGTGATGATGTGCAATGCGCCGTCGCGCACTTCGAAGTTGGAAACATCCAGCGAGCCCTCGACCATGGTGACCTGCTGGCGGTCGCCATGCCGGACGATCACACCCGCGCCATCCGATGCTTCCACGGCGTTGAAAGAACCGACCTGGATCGTCTGACCCGCGAATGCGGGGGAGGCGAGCGCGACGCCGGCGGCTGCCACTGCGATTGCGAGTTTCATGGGCTGTTCCTTTTAGCTTCCTTGGCGCACATCGCCGCCGCCGGACACGGCGGACGAGAGGCGCGGGTTGCCCCAATATTGAATGAGACCGCCGCCGCTGACGGCTGCGTGCAGTTCGTCTCCGGCATAGACCTTGATCTTGCCGCCACCGCTGACCGCCGCGTGGACCGTGTCCGCATGGACGGCGCGGGCGTCGATATTGCCGCCGCCGTTCACCGCCGCCGAAAATCGTTTCGTGGGAAGATCGCCCGAAACCCGAATTTCGCCGCCGCCGTCGATGGCTACGCCGTGAATATCGGGGGTGGCGATGTCGATGCGCAGATCGTAATTGCCGTTCGGGCAAGAGTGATCGCAGGCATCGATGACGAGCGTCTGCCCGTCTTCCATCGTGAAGCTTGTGTATTGCGTGCTGCCGGCGACGAGCGTGACACGCTGCGCATCGCCGCGATGCACGGTGACTTCTCCGCCGCCACGCAATTCGATGGAACGGAACGGGCCGACATTGACGGTTTCGCCGGCGAGCGCCCCAGTGACGATCAGGCTGGCGGCGGCGGCGAGCAGAAGAATGGATTTCATGGAGGTCCTCCCGGGACTTATGTGGGTGAGGCTATCCCCGGATTCACTAGTTTGACCCCATAACAAAACCGGGAAAGAGGCATGAAAAGGCCGAGAAGGTGCCGAAAACGCCCGGAACGCGCCTGTTGTCCCGGACGCGACGGAACGGGCTAGGGTCCGGACACCGAAATCGCGAAGAGGGCATAGCCGTGCAGTTCGATGACGTTGTGTTGGGCCGCCGCAGCATACGCGGCTACCAGAAGAAGCCCGTGCCGAAGGCGGTGATCAAGGAGGTCATCGCGCTGGCGATGCGGGCGCCGTCTTCGCTGAACACGCAGCCATGGAATTTCTATGTCGTGGCCGGCGCGCCGCTGGATCGCATCCGCGCGGGCAATACCGAGCGTAATCTGGCGGGCGTGCCGTCGTCGCGCGAGTTTCGCGGCCATGGCGAATATGCCGGCGCGCATCGCGAGCGGCAGATCGAAATCGCCAAGCAGCTTTTCGCCGCTATGGACATCGCGCGAGAGGACAAGGCCAAGCGGCAGGACTGGGTGTTGCGCGGCTTCCGTCAGTTCGACGCGCCGGTATCGGTCGTCGTCACCTATGACCGTTCCATCCATGGCGGCGACATCGCGCCGTTCGATTGCGGGGGCATCGCCAACGCGCTGGTCAATGCTGCGTGGTCGCGCGGGCTCGGCTGCGTGATCAACAGCCAGGGCATCATGCAGTCGCCCGTGGTGCGCGAGCATGCCGGCATTCCGGAGGATCAGGTGATCATGATCTGCATCGCCATGGGCTATCCCGACGACAGCTTCCCGGCGAACGCCGTCGTCTCGCGCCGCAAATCGGTGGACGATGCCGCGGTGTTCGTCGGCTTCGACGATTGACGGGCTAGTTCTGCACCATCGCGCGTTCGACGCGCCGGTCCGGCACCAGCCAGATCAGTGCGACGAGCGCATAGAGCGCCAGCGATACATAGGGAACGAAAAACGCCGCAACGATCGCCGCCAGATAAGCGATGAGCGACAGGATCGTCTTGGTGTCGCGTCCCATCGCGCGGGCAAGCACCGATCCCGGTCCCTCGTGCAGCACCAGGAGGCGCGCGAGGATCAGGTAAGCCGCGCCGGTCAGCAGCAGATCCGCGCCATAGGCGACGATCGGCCATGCTTCGTCATAATGCTCGCCCATCCAGGCGGAGGTGAACGGCACCAGCGACAGCCAGAAGAGAAGATGCAGATTGGCCCATAGCACCCCGCCGGTAACGCTCTTCACCGCCTGCATCTTGTGATGATGGTTGTTCCAGTAAATTCCGACATAGATGAAGCTGAGCGCATAGATCAGGATATGCGGGCCAACGGCGATGAGCGCGGGAAGCGAGACATCTTCGGGCCGCTTCAACTCCAGCACCATGATCGTGATGATGATCGCGATCACCCCATCGCTGAATGCTTCCATCCGGCCTTTGTGCATGCGCGCCCCTTGTCGGTCCGCAGACGATGTCGTGCTGCGGACGAGCCACGGTATCACCCTCTCCTCCCGAAGGGGGAGAGGGCAGGGTGAGGGGGAGCGATGCTTTCGAAATGGATTTGACAATAAGAAGAGATTTTTCTGCGCGTTCGGCGCTCCCCCTCACCCCAACCCTCTCCCCCTTTCGGAGGAGAGGGAGGAATAAAAAATCGCGCCGCTGAATTAACAGCGGCGCGATTCAAAAATTCGGACAGGTCTTAGATCGAACCTTCGATCCATTCCTTGATCTTGGACTTGGGCAGCGCGCCGACTTTCGTGGCGGCGACCTGGCCCTGGCTGAAGATCATCAGCGTCGGCACGCCGCGCACGCCGTATTTCTGCGGCACGCCGGGGTTTTCGTCGATGTTGATCTTGGCGATGGTCACCTTCTCGCCGAGTTCGCTGGAAAGCTCCTCAAGCGCCGGGGCAATCATGCGGCAGGGCCCGCACCACTCCGCCCAGAAATCCACCACGACGGGCTTCTTGGAATTGAGAACGTCCGTCTGGAAGGAGGCGTCGGAAACTTTCACCGGTGCGGCCATGGAACTAACCTTGGTTTGGAGATGTCTGGTTGCTCAATATTTAGTGGCGGGAGGCGGGGAATCAAGCCGATTGCGGATATGCCGCAATTCCGCCTCCAGCATGGCATCGGGCAGCGGCATGAGGCGGGGACCATCCGTCCACACCAGCGCGCATGTGATTCGTTTGCCCGGAAACACCTTGGAAAGCGCGGCTTTGTAGAGCGCCATCTGCGCCTTGTAGACAGTGGCCACATGTTCCGCGTCGGGTGGCGGCGGACGGTTCGTCTTGAAATCCACGACGAGGACTTCATTCGGTGTGATCGCGAGACGGTCGATGCGGCCGTTCAGTCCCGCCCCGTCGCCAAGTTCCTTGGAGAGATCGGCGACGAGCGCGACTTCGGCTTTTGAGCCTTCGGCAAAGGCGGCGGCGAACTGCTTGTCCGAAATCACGGCGAGGGTTTCCGCCGTGAGCGTCTCCGCTTCCGCGTCATCCACTTTGTTCGCGCGCAGATAACGCAGCGCGGTGTCGCGGCGCTTGTCCGGCGCGATGTCGGGCAGACGCGCGAGCAGGCCGTGAATGAGATTGCCGCGCTGGAAGCGCTTCGCGCCTTTCTCGCTCAGCGGTGAAAGCGTGGCGGGCTCTTCCAGTCCGGCGGCATCCGACGCGCGGATAAGGCGCGGCTTGACGGTTTCTTTCGGCGCGGGCTCGCGCATCCAGCGTTCGAGCGAAATGATTTCGGCGGTTTTGTCTTCTTCGCCGCTGAATGCTTCGGTGTCGGTGTCGCCGATGACGAAGCTCGTTTCGTCGCCGGTGACGACTTCCTGACCCATCGCCTTGGCGGCGCGGCGAGTGAGGTCGTACCAGGAGCCTTCGGCCACGCCTTTGGTGTTCTCGAACCCGCAGACGATAAGGCGATCCTTCGCGCGGGTGAGCGCCACATAAAGAAGACGACGGCGTTCTCGCATCACCGCCTCGTCAGCTTCCGCTTTCGCAGCGCGC
>JBQCJO010000445.1:0-3951 GCA_051952735.1 Rhizomicrobium sp. | reverse complement strand
CGGTGGCCAGGATCAGCTTGTCGGCGTCCTTGACCGCGTCGACGATGTCCTTGATCCGCTTCTGGGCCTTGGCGTCGACTTCCCAGGACATGGCGAAATCGTCGTCCGGCTTCACGGAGCCGTCCTTGGGCGGGAGGTCACGGATATGGCCGAATGAAGCCAAGACCTTGTAGCCGGAGCCAAGGTACTTGTTGATCGACTTCACCTTGCCGGGGGACTCAACGACCAGGACGTTCATGGGAATCGGTGACTTTTTCTCATCCAGCGCGGTGAGAGAACCGCACTGTGGTTACACATATATTAATGGCGCTTGCGCGATTGGGGGCGGACACTGGCCGCAGGTCGGCGCGAGTGTCAACGGCCCGGTTATGAAGAATACAATTTAAAATAGCAAAATCATGGAACGAAGGAGTGTTATTAAACTTATAGTTGTATTAATCAGGTGCTACCGGTATGGTTAAAGCACGACAACAGTGAATGAGTGGGGTTCACGCGATGTCAGATACAATCCAACATGAGCCAGAAATGGGGTCAGCAACCCCCAATTCAAGCCAGACAGCGCAATACACGCGCGAACTCATTGATTCTCTTCGGAAAATGGCCAAGACCCAAAAGGAAGAGATGCTGGCAATTCTATTGGAGGCCGCCTCTATCGAGGCTCGGCGAATCGCGAGACGGGATCGCTAGATCAGGCTCACCTTGTTGCCTGGATGGCGAACGAGTCTTCCCGCGAGCTCCAGTTCCATAAGAACGATCAACACGGCCGAGGCCGATGCCTTGGTTTGTCGAATAAGTTCGTCCACGTCGGTGGGCGCCGGTCCCAACAATTCCAGAACCTGATGGCGGATCTTGTCCGCTTCGGCTTCCGCGGCCTTCGCATTGAAAGGCGAGGTCGAGTCCCTCGGCGGATCGCGAAACCCGGCACCTAGAATAGGGCGCAATACGTTTAACACGTCCTGCGCAGACTCCGCGAGCGTGGCCCCTTCGCGGATGAGCCGGTTCGTTCCCTTTGCCCGCGGATCGAGCGGTGAGCCCGGCACGGCGAAGACTTCGCGGTTTTGCTCCAGCGCATAGTTTGCCGTGATGAGCGAACCCGACCCTTCCGCGGCTTCCACGATCACGACGCCGCGCGAGAGCCCGGAGATGATGCGGTTGCGGCGCGGAAAATGGCGTGCTTGTGGGGTCGTGCCGGCCGGCATCTCGGAAACGATTACGCCTTCGGCGCGGATGCGCTCGTAGAGCGCCTGGTTCTCCGGCGGATAAACGATATCGATACCGCCGGCGACCACGGCACAAGTACCAGTACCAAGCGAACCTTCATGCGCGGCGGTATCGATGCCGCGCGCGAGTCCGGACGCGATAATGAGGCCGGCGCTGCCCATTTCGGCTGCGATCGTCTGTGCAAATTTGCGACCCAAGGCGGATGCATTGCGCGCGCCGACGATCGCGACCATATCGCGCTGCAGAAGCGATGTGTGTCCCAGCGCGTTGATCAGGGGCGGCGGCGCGTCGAGCGCCGCGGGGCCGTGCGGGAAATCCGGCTCGCAGGCCGCGATCATCCGGCCGCCGAGCTTCGCGAGAGCGTCCAGTTCCTTTCGCGCCTCGTCGTCGGACGGGACCTGAAGGCCGCGCGCCCCGCCGCGTCTGGCAAGCTGCGGAATCTCGGCGAGCGCTTCGACCGGATTGGGATAACGCGCGATGACATTGGCAAAAGTGACGGGACCGACGTTCTGCGTGCGCGCCAGCCTCAACCACGCGCGCCGTTCCGTGTCGGATAGCGCGCGGGACATCTATTTGCTCTTTCCGATCCGTGGCTCTGTGCCGGCGAGCAATCGTTTGATGTTCTCTCGATGGGCAACGAGGACGAGGAGGGCGATGATCAATGTTGCGACGGCAAATGTCGTTTGACCCCACACGAACATGTAGATCGGTGCGGCCACCGCGGCGACGAGCGCGGAGAGCGATGAGATGCGAGTGATCGCCGCGACAACGAACCAGGTCGCGAGGGAGAGCAGCGCGACCGGCCAATAAAGGGTCAACAGCACGCCAAGCGAGGTCGCCACGCCTTTGCCGCCTTTGAAACGCAGCCAGATGGGAAAAAGATGGCCGAGAATTGCACCCACCGCTGCGGTCGCTGCAGCCGTTTCGCCCCAGAAATGATGCACGATAAGAACCGCTGCAATGCCTTTGGCTGCATCGAAGATCAATGTAGCAGCCGCGGCCCCATATTTCCCGGTGCGCAGCACGTTGGTTGCGCCGGTCGCCCCAGAGCCGATTGTCCGGATGTCGCCCGCGCCCGACAGGCGCGTGAAGATCAGCCCAAATGGAATAGATCCGAGCAGATAGCCGATGATGAGCGCGTAGGCGATTTCGGGCCAAGCAATCATCAGTGCTTTTTTCCTTTGCTGCGGTCGAACACACACTCGCCACCGACGAAAGTCATGCGAGCGCGTCCCTGGAATTTGCGGCCTTCGAACGCGGTGTTCCGCGCCCGGCTGTGCAGCTTGTCGGCATCAACGATGAACGGTTCGTCCGGATCGAACAACACCAGATCCGCAAGTGCACCTTTTGCAAGCTTTCCACTCTCAAGGCCCAGAAGCTTCGCTGGCGCGGCGGTGACCGTCTTAAGCACATCGATCAGCGAGGCATGGCCGTTGTGAACGACGGTGAGTGCAGCGGGAAGCAACGTTTCCAATCCTACCGCACCGAACGCCGCGGCAGCGAACGGTAAGCGCTTGGTATCAGCGGCTTGCGGATCATGTGACGAAACGATCACGTCGATATGACCTTCGGCGATACCTTCTACCATGGCAGCACGGTCCGCTTCGGAGCGCAGAGGCGGTGATACTTTGCGGAATGTGAAATAGGAACCGACGTCCAGCTCATTCATCGTGAGATGATGTGCGGAGACACCGCAGGTCACGGGAAGCCCGCGTGCCTTGGCCGCAATGATCGCATCCAGCGAGGCCCGGCAGGAAATCTGAGAAACGTGATACCGCGCACCGGTCAATTCCACGAGACGTAGGTCTCGTTCCACGATGATTGTTTCGGCGGCGGCGGGTGCGCCAGGAATGCCGAGCCGGGTGGCAAATTCGCCTTCCGTCATGGACGCGCCGTTGCTGAGATCGGGATCTTCCGCGTGCCCGGCGACAAGTGCGCCATGCGTGGCGGCATAGGCGAGGGCGCGGCGCAGCACACGGGTGTTGGAGACGGAGCGGTCGCCATCGGTGAAGGCGACGGCGCCGGCTTCGCGCAGCAAGCCGATCTCGGTCATACGCTGGCCTTCCAGCGCGTGAGTGAGGGCGGCCATCGGTGCGACGCGCACTTTCGCGGTGGCAGCGGCACGGCGCTTGATGAAATCCACCAGCGCGGCTTCGTCGATCACCGGGTCGGTGTTCGGCATGGTGACGATGGTTGTGACGCCGCCTGCTGCTGCCGCGTCGCTGGCCGAAGCCAGGGTTTCCCGATGCTCGCTGCCCGGTTCGCCGGTGAAGACGCGCATGTCGATCAGGCCGGGCGCGAGGACGAGGCCTTTGCAATCGATCACTTCGGGATCGTGCGGATCGGCGGTGTTGAAGAGCTTAGCGCCGACATCGGCGATTTTGCCATTTTCGACGAGCAAGCCACCACGTGTGTCGAGGCCGGTGGATGGATCGATCAGGCGCGCATTTCTGAAGGCGAGGCGTTTCGTCATGTGTTGCGCCCTGCCTTCGCGAGATTGCGAGAGAGGGCGTCGAGAACCGCCATGCGGATGGCGACGCCGTTTTCCACTTGCTCCTGGATGACGCTAACTTCCAGATCGTCCGCGACGTCGGAATCGATCTCGACACCGCGGTTCTTCGGCCCAGGATGCATGACGAGAGCGCCCGGTTTGGCGAGTTTCAGCTTCTCGCGATCAAGCCCGTAAAAGTGGAAATATTCGCGGGTGGACGGCACCAGCGCGCCGGTCAT
>JBQCJO010000444.1:0-6959 GCA_051952735.1 Rhizomicrobium sp. | reverse complement strand
CCTGCTCTTCGGCGGTGCCCAGCGTGTAGCGGAAATGGGCGAGCTGGTCGTTGCGGTCGACATGCTCTTGCCGGATGCGCGCCACGTTCTGCGCATCGAACCGCTTTAGCGCCGCCAGCACGCGCGGCCACAGCCGCACCACGAGGATGGCGACGAGCAAGGCGGCGGCAACGGTGAACAGGCGGCTCATGGCCCAATTATATAGGCGCTATTTCGCGCCATGCACGCCATGGCCGCGGCGCAGATAGTCCTCGCTGCGCATTTCCACCAGCCGCGAGGCCGTTCGCCGGAATGCCTCCGATCCGTCGCCCGTCGGATAAAGCTGGTCGGGTGCCGCCGCCGCAGAGCAGATGAGCTTCACCCCTTCGTCATAAAGGGTATCGATCAGAAGGGTGAACCGCCGGGCCTCATTCCGCATCGTCTCGTTCATCTGCGGAATGTGATCGATGAGGACGGTGTGGAAATGCCGGGCAATCTCCAGATAGTCCGCTGCCGCCAATGCCCGGACGCACAGATCGTCAAAACCAAACCGCGCCACATGCTTGGCCGCTTGCGGCACGATCAGCTTCCGCCCGAAAACGGTCAGGTTCTTGGGTTCACCGCGCGGCAAATCGGTAAGTCTTTGCCATGCCGCATCCATCTTGGCATCGGCCTCCGCTCCAAGCGGCGTGATGTAGATATCCAGTCCACTCATGCGCTGCATGCGATAGTCATGCGTGCCGTTCAGCTCGATGACGTCGAGCTTCTCATCGATGAGTGCGATGAACGGAAGAAAAAGTTGGCGGTTGAGCCCGCCTTCATAGAGGCGGTCCGGCTCTGTGTTGGACGTGGCCACAATCACCACGCCGCGGTCGAAGAGCTGCTGGAACAGCCGCCCCAGGATCATCGCATCGGCGACATCGGTGACCTGAAATTCGTCGAAACAGAACAGCTTCGCTTTGTCGGCGATGGCTTGGGCCACCGGCGGAATGGGATCGTCGCTCTCGCCACGCTGCCGCTCCTCATGGATGCGCGCGTGAACATCCATCATGAAGGCGTTGAAGTGCGACCGCAGCTTCTTCTCAACAGGTGCGAGTTCGAAGAACAGATCCATCAGCATGGATTTACCGCGGCCGACATCGCCCCAAATATAGAGCCCCCGCGGCGCCGGCTTGGGTGCGAAAAAGAAGCTGCGGCGGCCGAGCTTGTAGCCAGCAAGCTCGTCGGCCAGTCGCTGCAGCCGTTTCAGCGCCGCTTCCTGCGCTGCGTCTGGTTTGATTTCGCCAGATGCGATGGCTTCGCGATATCGCTCGATCAGCTTGGGCATCAGTGCTTTCGCGGCAGGATCGCCCAATAGTCGAAGTCGAGGATGACGTTCTCAGGATAGCTGCCCGCTTCGTCCTTATCCGGGAAAGCCTGACAAGGCAGATTCTTCGTCGCGACAAGCCGCAGCCGGAGCGCGCCGCAATCCTTGCGGCCCTTGATCTCGGCCTTATCGAGCACTTCGCTCCAGGCAAAGACCGTATCGCCTGCAAACAGCGGATTCACATGCCGTCCGCCATTGATCGCTGCGATGGAAACAGCGTTAGCGAGGCCGTTGAACGACAGCGCCCGTGCCAGGCTGATGACATGGCCGCCATAGATCAGGCGGCGGCCGAAGCGCCCCTGGCCTTCGCTGAACTGGTTGAAGTGAACCTTGGCGGTGTTCTGATAAAGCCGCGTTGCCAGCATGTGATCGGACTCTTCCACCGTCATGCCATCGACATGGTCGATCTTCTCGCCCTTCGCGTAATCGTCCCACACATGCGGGCTTCCCGACGCGACCGTATCGAAATGCGAAAAGTCGGCGACAGGTGCGGCCAGCGTATCCGGCGCAACGAATGCCGCCGTTTTTGGCACCTGAGACTCGGCGATGACGGCGTCCTGATCGCGCTTGCGCACCATCACCCAGCGCACATAGGTCAGCACCTTGTCGCCGTGTTCGTCGAAGCCGTCAGTACGAACGTAAACGACACCGGTTTGCTTGTTGGAGTTCTCTTTCAGTCCGATGACTTCGGAAGTCGCCGACAACGTCGTTCCCGGAAAGACCGGTTTTAGAAAGCGTCCTTCGGCGTAGCCAAGATTGGCGACGGCATTCAGCGAAATATCCGGAACGGTCTTGCCAAACACCGTATGAAAGACGAGCAGATCGTCGATAGGTGCTCCGGGCAAGCCCAGCGTCCCGGCAAAACTGTCTGCCGATTGCAGCGCGAATCGCGGGCCGTACAGTGCTGTGTAGAGCGAGACATCGCCTTCCGTCAGCGTGCGCGGCGTCGCATGGACGAGTTTCTGACCGAGGCGAAAATCCTCGAAGAAATTGCCAGGATTGGTTTTGTTGCTCATAGATCCTGCTGCGCCGCGATCGCGTCCGCCATGGCCACCGTCTGCCGCGCGATCTCCGCATGCAGAAGCTCGACCATGCGTCCGTCCAGTGAGATCGCGCCTTTGCCTTTGTTCTCCGGAAGATCGAATGCTGCAATGATGCGTTGTGCCGCTTCCACTTCGGCCTGCGATGGCGCAAAGACGTCGTTGCAAGGCTCGATCTGGGAAGGATGGATCAGAGTCTTGCCATCAAAGCCGTACGAACGCGCTTGCTTGCAGGAATCCAGAAAGCCCGCCGCGTTCTGGATGTCGTTGTAAACACCGTCGATCGCCACAAGCCCGTAAGCACGCGCGGCGGCGATGGAAATTCCCAGTGCGGCAGAAAGATTGGCGCGATCCGGTGTGTGTTGCCCGCGGAATTCCTTGATAAGGTCGTTCGTGCCCATCACAAAGCAGCGCAAGCGGCCACCGGCGCTGGCAATCTGTGCGGCATTCAGGATCGCGAGCGGTGTTTCCATCATGGCCCAGATGGCGATCTTGCGACCCGTATCGTGCCCAGAGAATCGCTCTTCGATCGCTTGCAGATCGGCGGCCGAAGAAACCTTCGGCACCAGAATGGCATCGGGCATCGCGGCGATGGCGGCGGACAGATCCTCTTCGCCCCACTGTGTCCAAAGTCCGTTCACGCGGATGACGAGCTCGCGCTTGCCGAAGCCGCCGGCTTTCACCGCTTCGCAGACCTGCCTGCGGGCAAGTTCCTTGGATTCAGGCGCGACGGCATCCTCCAGATCGAGGATCAGGGCATCTGCGCGCAGCGTCTTGGCCTTTTCGATCGCGCGGGCGTTCGAACCCGGCATGTAGAGCACCGACCGGCGTGGGCGGATGGCAGTCATGGATATCCCCGGAAGACCTGCCAGAGACCTAGCAAGCGGGGGCTATTTGCGGAAGCCCTTGGCGTAGTCCGCGACGTCGGACTGCGCGAGAAACCGTTCGCTCCAGCGCTTCATCACCTTCGCCATGCGCTCGGGTGCGACACCAAGCTGCGCCTGCGCCACACCGCCGTTGACGCTCTCGTGATACTCCGCGATCAGCCCGTCTTTGAGCACAAAGCGGCTGATGCCGTCGATCACGACGCGGCGACCTTTGAACTCGGGGATGGTCGAAACAAAGCGCGATAGCGAGCGGGCATACCCCATGTCGCCCTTCACGATCGGATCGTAGAAGGTCCAGTCGTAATCATCGGCGTCACGATGAAAGAGATTCTCCAGCATGTCCGCGATGGATGCGCGGCCGCGGTGCGGGCCATAGATGTAATCGAAATAGGTGCCGTCTTCGGTGAAGCAGGCGGCGAGTGCCTTGCCATCGCCCGCAGTCGCCGCAGCGCCGAAGCGCGCGACGAGTGCCGCGAAGTCGTCCTGCGTCACGCCGCTTTCTTCAGAAGCTTGCGATTGATGAGGCTCTCAGCGATTTGCACCGCATTAAGAGCCGCGCCTTTGCGCAGATTGTCGGAGACGACCCACATCGAAAGACCGTTGTCTACCGTCGGATCCTTGCGGATGCGGGAGACATAGGTTGCGTCTTCGCCGGCCGCTTCCTGCGGCGTGACGTAGCCGCCGTCTTCGTGCTTGTCGACGACGAGAACGCCAGGTGCCGCGCGCAACAATTCACGGGCTTTGGCAGCGGTGATCGGATTCTCGAATTCGATGTCGACCGCTTCGGAATGACCGACAAACACCGGCACACGCACGCAGGTCGCGGTGAGCTGAATGTCCGGATCGAGAATCTTCTGTGTCTCGACCATCATTTTCCACTCTTCCTTGGTGTAACCGGAATCGAGGAATTCATCGATGTGCGGGATCACGTTGAAAGCGATCTGCTTGGTGAACTTCTTTGTCTCAATCGGATCGGTGACGAACACGGCGCGTGTTTGTGTGAAAAGCTCGTCCATGCCGTCTTTACCCGCGCCGGATACGGACTGATAGGTCGCGACCACGACGCGCTTGATCTTCGCGTGGTCGTGCAGCGGCTTCAGCGCGACGACGAGCTGCGCGGTTGAGCAGTTCGGGTTGGCGATGATGCCTTTTTTGATTTCGCTGAGGGCGTGCGCATTCACTTCCGGAACAACCAGCGGGACCTCGCTGTCCATGCGCCATGCCGAGGAATTGTCGATGACGAGCGCACCTTGCGCCGCTATCTTGGGCGACCATTCCTTGGAGGTCTTGCCGCCCGCGCTCATCAGCACGATGTCTGTGCCCTTGAAGTCATAATAGTCGAGCGCCTTCACCTTGAGCGCTTTGTCACCAAAGAATACGTCCCTGCCGACCGAGCGCGTGGACGCGAGCGCGACGACTTCAGAGACAGGAAATTGGCGTTCGGAGAGGACGTTCAGCATCTCTCGTCCGACATTGCCGGTCGCGCCGACAACGGCGACCTTGTACGACATAGCGCTTCTTCCTTCGGTACATGCCCGCACTCCGCGGGCGCGGGAAATCATTACGCCATGCGGCTGCGGCGGAAAAGAGGCTGCGCGCTCAGTCTCCGACAGAGGACCAATGCAGCGTGAGAATGGCGCGCTTGGTGCTGAGCGAAGCGCCGATTTGCCCGCCCATCAGCGTTAAGCCATCGACGCTGTAATGCACACGCCGCTTGCCGTTGATCGTTTCACTCTCGGCATGGAGCGGTCCGAAGGAGATGCCGGACGCCCGGGGCTGCTCCACTGTCTGTCCGCTGCGCCACCCGAAAGTCTGGCCGTCATCCTGGCGTGCGGCGCGCTCATACGTGAAAGCACCGGGCATCTGGAGGATTGGCGGACCGCTCTGCGCGTAGATGTCCCGTTGGCCGCGAAAGTTGTGTACCGGCTCAGCGGAGGCTGCGGCCGGCAGGGCCAGAAGAGCCAATGTGCAGACCAGAACGCGCACAGGCCTTACCTCTCCATCTCGCGGATATTAATGCGGATGGGCCTTGTCGCGTTGCGCGGGTGTCGGGGCTGGCTAAGAACGGTTTAACGGATTGCGACGATTCCGTCCTTTGCCAGGCGAGCGATGTCGTCAGCGCCGAGCTTCAGGATTTCCGTGAGGACTTCGCAGGTGTGTTCGCCCAGCAAAGGCGGTGCATTGCGGTATTCCGGCGGCGTTTTTTCCAGCCGGAGCGGGCTTCCTACCAGAGTAACCGGCCCCGTTTGGCCACGCATCATGGGAACGGTCAGGCCTCGCGCTTGCGCCTGCGGATCGGCAAAGACCTGGTCGATCCGATTGATGGGGCCGCAGGGGACATTGGCGTCTTCCAGCAGGGCGATCCATTCGGCGGTGCTTTGTGCGGCAAGAACCTCGGTTAGCTGGGCGATCAGCTCTTCGCGGTGCGCGACCCGGCTTGCATTTGTGGCGTAGGCCGCGGTGCTGGAAAGATTTTGGAGACCGGCGGCCGCACAAAAACGGCGGAACTGACCGTCATTGGCAATAGCGAGAATCAGATGACCATCCGATGTCGCGAAGACCTGATAGGGCACGATATTGGGATGGGCGTTTCCCAGGCGCTGTGGAAGCATTCCGCCTGCCAGATAGTTCATGGCTTGATTGGCGAGCGCCGCCGCTTGGCAATCGAAGAGTGCCATATCGATCGCTTGGCCTTCACCGGTTCGCGCTTGATGGATAAGCGCTGCCTGAATGGCGTTCGCCGTGTAGAGGCCTGTCACCAGATCGGAAATTGCGACACCGACCTTCATCGGCTCGGCGCCGGGCGTGCCGTCCGGCTGGCCGGTGATGCTCATAAGCCCGCCCATGCCCTGGATGAGATAGTCGTAACCCGCTTTGTTTTTGTAAGGGCCTGTGTGACCGAAGCCGGTAAGCGAGCAATAGATCAGCCCGGGGTTTTCGGCGCTTAGCGCCTGATAGCCGAGGCCATACTTCTCCAGCGTATCCGTCTTGAAGTTTTCGACCACAACATGCGCCCGCCGCGCCAGCCGGCGCACAAGTTCGGCGCCTTCCGGCTTTGCAAAATTGATCGCCACGGATTTCTTGTTGCGATTCGCTGTGAGGAAATAGGTGGCGTCACCCGCCTCGCCGTTTTCGTCGTGCAGGAATGGCGGACCAAAGGCTCGTGTCTCATCGCCTTCGCCGGGCCTTTCGATCTTGATGACCTCTGCGCCGAGATCGCCGAGAATTTGCGTGGCAAAGGGTGCGGCCAGGACTCTGCTCAAATCCAATACGCGAATATGCGATAATGCGCCCATCTGCCTCTCCCGCTGCCTTCGGGACCTAACCAGCCCGCGCAAATCGAGGCAATTAGATTTCGGTACGCACATCCCAAAGCTCGGGATAGAAGCGCAGTGAAAGCGCTTTCTCGAGATAGGGGACTCCGGATGTGCCGCCGGTCCCCGGCTTTGATCCAATGATGCGCTCGACGGTCTTCATGTGGCTGAAGCGCCAAAGATGGAATCGATATTCGAGATCGACGAGTTTTTCAGCGAGTTCATACAGATCCCAATGCTTTTCGACGTCGCGATAGACGAGACGCCAAGCTTCTGTGACGCGCGGGTCGGAGACATAACTTTCAGAGAAATCCCGCTTCAGCTTCTCTTGGGGAACGGGAAAGCCGCGTCGCGCGAGAAGCGCAAGGGCTTC
>JBQCJO010000443.1:0-3361 GCA_051952735.1 Rhizomicrobium sp. | reverse complement strand
GGAGACACGCCATACCGTGTTGCCCACGTCATCGGCGATGAGCAGCGCGCCATGGCTGTCTACCGCGAGGCCGACCGGCCGGCCATGCATGGTGTCGCCATCCAGGAAGCCGGTGACCACATCTTGCGGCATGCCGTTCGGGCGGCCATTGGCGAAGGGAATGTAGACCACCTTGTAGCCATTGAACTTGTCGCGGTCCCAGCTTCCATGTTCGCCGACGAAAGCGCCGCCGCGATAGCGCGCGGGCAGATTGCTGGCGGTATAGAAAACAAGACCCAGCGGCGCGACGTGCGAACTGAGGCCGTAGTCAGGGGGAATCGCTTTCGCCACCAGATCGGGCCGCTGCGGCTGCACGCGCGGATCGACATGCTGGCCCCAATAGCTGTACGGCCAGCCATAGAACGCGCCTCTCTTCACCGATGTCAGATAGTCCGGCACGAGATCGGGACCGAGTTCGTCGCGCTCATTGACCACGACCCATAGCTGATGTGTCGCCGGCTCGAACTGCAGACCGTTCGGGTTGCGCAGACCCGTCGCGAATTCATGATGCGCGCCCGTCATGCGGTCGACTTCCCAAACAGAAGCCCGCCCGATCTCGGCACTCATGCCGTTCTCTGTGATGTTGCTGTTGGAGCCGACGCCGACATAGAGCTTGGTGCCATCGGGGCTGGCGGTCAGACTCTTGGTCCAATGGTGATCGATGGGGAACGCGGGAATGTCGCACAGCTTGGTGCCCGGCGCGGTGATCGTCGTCTCGCCCGGCGTGTAGGGAAAGCGCAGGATCGCGTCCGTATCCGCAACATAGAAATCATTGCCGACGAGGACCATTCCAAAGGGAGAGGTCAAGCCCTTGATGAAAACCGTGCGCACGTCGGGCTTGCCGTCGCCATTGGTGTCGCGCAACAGTACGATGTCATTCGGCGCCTTGGTGCCGGAATGCGTCTTCTGCTCCATCCACTGCATCACGTAGTCCTTGGGGCGCGCGGGCGCCGGCGCCGCAGGACCGTCGGGCTCCGCCACGAGCACATCGCCATTGGGCAGCACATAGACGGAGCGCGGATTCTTCAAATCCTTCGCGAAAGCCTGGATCCTGAGATCAGCCGGCACTTTGGGTGTCACATCGCCCCACGGCGCTTTCGATGCCAGATGCATCGGCGGCAACAGATATTGATGGATCGGCGGCAGGTAAGGATGCGGACCTTCCTGGCGCTTCGGATCGCCGGGCGACGGACCGCAGGCAGAGAGCGCAAGCGTGGCGGCGGCAACAGCGGTGAGACCGCGCTTCATGGCCGGTCCTCCGGCAGCACGGCAACGCGATGCTCATAAACCATGGCCCAGCCGTTCCAACCCGTCACCAGCAGGATCAGCACCACGATGATCGAAAGAATGAGCCCCGTGGGGACGACGGACGTGTAAGCGTCGCGGCTGTGAACGAAGCCGTTGAAGATAGACAGGATCAGCACGCACACATTGCCGATGACGTGGATCCACGCATTGTTGAGCGCGCGGATGCGCGGCTCGCTGAAGAAATCGATCGCGCCGGCGATGGCGGCCAGGAGAGTGAAGATCACGCCGAAGGTGATGAGCCACACCGACATGTTGGCCCACTGCATCTCGGTGGTGTTGGCGTAGGTGATATCGGTGAGCAGCGCGCCGACGAAACAGACAATGGGAACCGGAACCAGCATCACATGGATCGGATGACCCAGAACGCTCGCGGTGGAACGCGGATTGCCGTCAGGCACAGACGTTACTCCAATCTGACCGCCTGACTAACGCGCCGTTACAGCGCTCCGTTCCTCTGGGTTGCAGGTATGGGAGAACGCGCCGCACCTGCGGCGTGTGTCAAAAGTTGCGTGCAAAGTTCCGCTTAAACCGGATGCAGCCGCACGGGCATGCGGTCATAGCCCTTCACGAAGGACGAGAACACGCGGCTGACGTCGCCGGTGATCTCCACCGTGTGGAAGCGCTTCAGGATTTCTTCCCAGATGATCTTGAGCTGCAGTTCGGCGAGGCGGTTGCCGACGCAGCGGTGGATGCCGAAGCCGAACGACAGATGCTGGCGCGCACGGGCGCGGTCGATGAGATAGGCGTTCGGGTTTTCGATCACGGTCTCGTCGCGGTTGCCCGAGACGTACCACATCACCACCTTCTCGCCCTTCTTGATGAGCTTGCCGCCCAGCTCGATATCGCGCGTGGCGTTGCGGCGCATGTGCGCGAGCGGCGTCTGCCAGCGGATCGTCTCCGACACCATGTTCGGGATGATGTCGTGGTTCTGGCGCAGCTTCTCGTACTGGTCCGGGTTCTCGTTCAGCGCGAGGATGGAGCCGGAGATCGTGTTGCGCGTGGTGTCGTTGCCGCCCACGATGAGCAGGATCAGGTTTCCCAGATATTCCATGCGGTCCATGTTGCGGGTCGAAGGCCCATGCGCCAGCAGCGAGATGAGATCGTTCGCCGGCGGCGCATTCACGCGCTCGTTCCACAGGCGCATGAAGTAATCCACGCATTCATAAAGCTCGGCGCGGCGTTCTTCTTCGGCGGTTTCCTCGTTCTTGAACATGCCGGAGTTCTTGCCCGCGGTCGCGACATCGGACCAGCGCGTCAACTTGCGGCGATCTTCCCAAGGAAAATCGAACAGCGTCGCCAGGGTCATCGTGGTCAATTCGATGGACACTTTGTCCACCCAATCGAACTCCTCGCCGATCGGCAGCGAGTCCAGAATCTTCGCCGCGCGCTCGCGGATGACCGGCTCCAGATTCGCCAGGTTCGTTGGCGACACGGCGGGGTTCACCGTCTTGCGCTGGATGTCGTGCTTGGGCGGGTCCATCGCGATGAACATCGGCAGACGGAAATCGTCTTTCGGATCGGCGATGGTGATGGACGGCTCGGACGAGAACGCTTCGTGGTTCGTGTCCACCGCCATGATGTCGTTGTACTTGGTCACCGACCAGTAAGGCCCGAACTCATGCTCGGCGGTGTAATGCACCGGGTCTTCTTTGCGCAGCCGCTCGAAATAGGGCCACATCGTATTGGTGCGGAAAAGTTCGGGATCGGCCGGGCTGATATCCGCCAGCGGCATGGAATAGGCGCGTTCGCGCGCGGCCTTTTGCAGATCGTCGTGGAGATCGCGTGGCGCGACGTTCATGGCAGCCTCCCGGGATATCGTTCTGACAGCTTGTCACAAAGGTGACGGCTGCGCCACGTTCAAAAATGCATGTCATGGCCCGCAAAAGCGGGCCACCCAGGTGACGTTTGTTCTGTTTTGGAATGGTTCGCTGCGCTTATTTCTGAGAACAAGCGCAGAATTCAACTGGGTGGCCCGATTTTGCGGGCCATGACATAGAGAGGTGGGGAATGATTA
>JBQCJO010000442.1:0-3611 GCA_051952735.1 Rhizomicrobium sp. | reverse complement strand
AAGGAAGCGGTGAAGAACGCCGCCGAAGAACTCGCCAACACACCCACGGTGTGCCGCAAATCCTATGTGCATGACGCGGTGGTGGAAGCCTTCGAAAACGGCGTGCTGGAAGATTATGCCGACGCGCTGAAGAACACCCGCTCGCCGAAGAAGCGCGAGGAAGTTCTAGCGGAAGTGGTCGCCGCCGCCTGTTAGAGTTTGCCGCCGGCGTGCTATACGCCCGCGCCATGGGGATTTTCGACGTTATACCCGAACCCAAACGCGACGCGGCGAAGGCGGCGGTTGCCGCAACCTGCGGATCCCGCGATCCGGATCGCTTGGTGCCGCTATCCGGCGGCGCGTCCGGCGCGCTGATCTTGCGTGTCGAGGCGGGCGCGCAGCGCGCTCTGCTGCGCGTGGAAGGCACGCCGAGCCCCCTGCGCAATCCACATCAATATATTTCCATGCGCATTGCTTCCGACGCAGGCATCGCGCCGAAGCTTCTGCATGTCGATGAGGCTAACGGCATCGCGGTGATCGATTTCATCGAACAGAAGCCGTTGCAGGATTATCCCGGCGGCCCACGCGCTTTGGCGCAGGCGATGGGTGGGATGCTGCGCCGGGTTCAGGATACGCCGCTGTTTCCGTTCTTCGTCGAATATCCGGATATCGTCGCCCGCTTGTTCGCGCATGTCCGCCGCACCGGATTGTTCGCACCGGGGCTGCTGGACCGGCATGTCGAGCATCTTGCGGATCTCGACGCGGCACATGGCTGGGACAATGCCCTGGCGGTCTCCAGTCACAACGATCTGAACGCCCGCAACATCCTGTTCGACGGTGAACGCTTGTGGCTGATCGATTGGGAGTCGGCTTATCGCAACGATCCTTTGGTCGATCTTGCCGTCCTGCTCGACAACATCGCGCCGACGCCGGAGCTGGAGGATGCGCTGGTGCAAGCTTGGCAGGGGCGGGGTCTGGATCACGGGCAACGGCGGCGCCTGGCTTATGTCCGGGCGTTGACGCGGCTTTACTTCGCCGGCGTTCTGCTCAGCGCTTCCGCGACCGTGCCGCGCGACGTGCCCGACAACGATCTGTCGGTTCCTGCCTTGGCGGATTTTCAGCCGAAGCCGGGAACGCTGGAAGGCATTCATATGGCGGGAAAGATATATCTCGCATCGTTCTTGTCGGGTGCCGCCGTGCCGGCCCTGCATGCGCTTTGACTAAGCCGTCCTCGCGACGGTCAGGTTCAACTCTGCGATCATCGCTTCACGTATCCGGAATTTCTGGACTTTGCCCGTTACCGTCATCGGGAACGCGTCCACGAACTTCACGTAGCGCGGCACCTTGTAGCGCGCGATCTGGCCGTCGCAGAACTGCTTGATGTCCTCGGCGGTGGCGCTTTGGCCGGGATGCAGCATGACCCAGGCACAGAGTTCTTCGCCATAGCGTTCGTCCGGCAGGCCCACCACCGTCACGTCGGCGATCTTGGGGTGGCGGTAGAGGAATTCCTCGATCTCGCGCGGATAGATGTTCTCGCCGCCGCGGATCACCATGTCCTTGATGCGACCGGTGATGTTGCCATAGCCCTCATCGTCGATGGTGCCGATGTCGCCGGTATGCATCCAGCCATCGGCGTCGATGGCTTCGGCGGTGCGATGCGCATCGTCCCAATAACCCAGCATCACGGATGGCCCGCGCGTGCAAAGCTCGCCCGGCGTCCCGCGCGGCACGGTGTTGCCGTGCTCATCCACGATCTTCACCTCGATATGCGGCAACACCCGGCCCACGGTGGAGACGCGCCGTTCGATGGAATCCGAACGCGAAGACTGGAATGACACGGGACTGGTTTCCGTCATGCCGTAAGCGATGGTGACTTCGCGCATGTGCATCTTGTCGATGACGTGGCGCATCACTTCGATGGGGCACGGCGATCCGGCCATGATGCCGGTTCGCAAGGATGAAAGGTCGAATTTCGCGAAATCGCTTTGACCCAATTCCGCGATGAACATGGTGGGCACGCCGTAAAGCGCGGTGCATTTCTCGTCCTGCACCGTTTTCAGCACCGCCGCCGGATCGAAGCCTTCGCTGGGATAGACCATCGCGCTGCCATGCGTCAGGCAACCCAGATTGCCCATCACCATGCCGAAGCAATGATAGAGCGGCACGGGTATACAGAGCCTGTCGTCCGGCGAAAGGCCGATAGCCTCGCCCACGAAGAAGCCGTTGTTCAGGATATTGCGGTGGGAGAGCGTCGCGCCTTTGGGAAAGCCTGTGGTGCCGCTGGTGAACTGGATGTTGATCGCGTCGGTGTTCTTCAGGTCCGCGCCGATCTTCGCGATACGCGCGTCCGTTTTCGTGGCAGCGATATCGTCGAAAGCGAGCAAGCCGTCCAGCCGCCGTTTTCCGATCAGAAGTGCCTGCTCCAGATGCGGCAATTTCTTTTCATCCACCAGCTCGCGCAGCATGAGCGCGAAGGCGACTCCGCGATGTGCTTCCACCAGAACCACAACGCGGCAGCCGGATTTGTTCAGCGCGTATTCCAGCTCCGCCTTGCGATAGGCGGGATTGATGGTGACGAGGATGATCCCGGCTTTGGCGCAGGCGAATTGCGTAAGCGTCCATTCCGCGCAATTGGGCGCCCAGATGCCGACGCGATCGCCGGGCTGCAATCCGAGTTCGAGAAAGCCCGTCGCGAGCCGGTCGGCGCGCGCGTTCAGGTCTTCATAAGTCCAGTGGATGTTCTGATAGGGTGCGATGATCGCGGAGCGGCGTTGCCACTTTTGAGCCGCTTGCTCCAGCGCCGCGCCGATGGTGTCTTCCAGAAGCGGCGGCGTGTTGGCGCCGCGAACGTAAGACTCGCTCACGCCGCGAAGCCGGAGGTGAGCCCCGGCCAGAATCCGTCCGCGCCGCGCGACGCGGCCAGCCGGCCGATGATATCGGCCCAATGCCGGTCATTGCCGAATTCGCCGCGCCACATCCACAAGGGTCGCGTGAATTTCTGCAGATCGTATTCCATGGTGAAACCGATGGCGCCATGCACCTGATGCGCGATGGACGCCGCCTGTCCGGCCGCGATGTTGCAGCGAAGCTTCGCCGAGGCGATTTCGAATTTCGCTTCGCCGCGATCCGCTGCGCGCGAAGCCGCTGCCGCTGCGGCGCGCGATGCTGCCGCTTCTTCCGCGAGCACCGCAAGCTGCTGCTGGATTGCCTGGAATGCGGCCAGCGGTTTTCCGAATTGCTGGCGCTGGCGCGTGTATTCGACGGAGAGCGTGAGCGCCGCCGAGATCGCGCCCGCCATCTGGCCCGCACGGGCGAGCGCCATGGCGCGGAATTTCGTGTCGGCGTTCCAGCCGCGGTCTTTCGCCGCCGCGTCCATCACCGCTTCCGCGATCGGAAACGTCAACGCGTGCTCGCCCGCAGCGAAGAAGATGCGGTTGGCATCCTCGAAGCCGCCGCCGAAGCCGCCCTTTGCTTCGCTCACCATCACATCCGCGAGACCGGCGTCGCGGATCGCTGTTTCCACAGCCACAGGCGCCAAGGTTACCGCATCCTTGAAAACGCGAGCCGCAGTTTCCGAAAGCATCTGGCCGGTTTCGCTCATTTTTCCGCCGTGGCTCGTTCCCAAGTTCCCG
>JBQCJO010000441.1:0-3798 GCA_051952735.1 Rhizomicrobium sp. | reverse complement strand
ATTTCTCCGCGCGGGCCTTCGCCTTTTTCACACGCTTGAGATTGACGATCTCCGCCATTTCTTCTGCCTATCGCTTCGCTACTTGAGGCGCCGTTATCTTGTGCCGTCCTTCGCTTGCGCGCGGGCGAGCGCCGGGCGCTCGGTGACGTGCTTCACATAGAGATCGATGACTTCCGATTTCGGCATCATCGGCGAGCGGCCGAACATGGCGAAGGTTGTGCCGTAGAGAACGTCCGCCGCGGAGAATTTCTCGCCGAGCAGGTAGGGGCCTTTGGACAGTGTGCCGATGACATGCTCCATCACCTGTTCGAATTCCACCCACCCGGCCTGCGGACGCGGCACCGGCGTGTTGGTGAATTTCGACATGAAGGCGGGTTCGAGCACGCTGCCGTAATAGACGAGCCACGACAGATAGGCGCCGCGTTTGTTGTCGCCGACCGTGGGGCCGATGCCGGCTTTGGGGAATTTGTCGGTGAGATACAGCGCGATGGCGGGGGATTCATAAATCACTTCGCCGGTGTCTTCGTCGCGGATCGCAGGCACCTTGCCGTGCGGATGCGGATTGTTGGGATCTTTGGCGTCGGCGATGCCTGTGATCTGGTGGATCTGATAGGGCGCGCCCAGCTCTTCCAGAAGGAAGATGAAGCGTGACGAGCGGGTCTGCGGATAGTGAAACAGCGTGATCATGGTGGCCTCTCCTAAGTCCGCCCCCGTTGTAGCCCCGTGCTGCTGACAGCATCATGTCAGCAGCCTGTCAGGAATTGTCAGTAGTCTAGGCGCGGCGGGCGGCGGCTGCCAGCGCGGTCAGGCGAAGGGCGCTGGCCAGCGGGCGGGTGCCGCGATCCTTGTCGATGGCGGCGACGAACCCCGCGAGGCTTTGCTTGGCGCGCGCGGCTTCCTGTTCCAGCACGGTCCAGAATTCCGTTTCCAGCGCGACGGAGGTGCGGTGGCCGGAGAGGGAGAAGGATTTCTTCGTGAGCGCCATCAGTTGCGCAGCCTGCGGAAGCGCAGCGACTCCAGATCGCGCTCCAGCTTCTTCACGCCGCGCGAGGGCGGCATGATGAGCTTGGGCTTGCGCAAACCGCGCACGGCGCCAGCGGCGATCACCGCGTTGCGGTCCACCCAGCCGTCGCAATCGAGCAGCCGCACTTCCGGCCAGACGGTTTGCAGAAGACGGACGCGATTGTCCGGCGCGCGATCTTCGTCGTCATCGACCAGCATGTTCTCGAGATAGATCGCGTTGGCGCCGGTGAGATGCGCTTTCACCGCAGCAAGATAGGATGGCTTCTTGAACACATCGGGAAAATCGCCACCATTATAGGCGTCGAGCACGATGGCGTCGTACCGGCCGCGCGTGCGGCGCAGGAATTCCGCGCCATCGGCGATGTGGGTGGTCACGCCGTTGGGGAGGTGGAAATAACGCCGCGCCAGTTCGAAGCTGCGCGGGTCGATGTCCACGATGGTGACGGCGACGCCATCGCGATTCAGCATGGTGGCGAGCGTGCCGCCGCCGCAGCCGATCATCAGCACATTGCGCGCCCGCGTCTGACGCAGGAAGGCGTGCATCGCGTGGATGTAGTCGGCGAGGCTGATGCCGTGCGCGTCGGCCACGCTCTGATGCGCGCCATCCACCCAATAAGACACGCGCCCGCTGACATTGTTCTGCTCGATGACGAGATTGCCGGGGCCTCCCATCCGAATTTTTCTAGCTGCCAGCTTCACTCTTTTGCTCCGCTCCCGCTATCCTCACCCTGAGCTTGTCGAAGGGCGAGGGTAGCGGTTGGACATTGCCGTTTACATGCTGCGTTGTGCTGATGGATCGTATTACGTTGGCTTAACCAGAGCCGGCGTTGAAAAACGGTTGGCGGAGCACCAATCCGGAACATTCGAAGGTTACACGTCTAAACGTCGCCCAGTCGAGCTCGTTTGGTCAGAGCAATTCATTTGGCTAACCGATGCTATTGCCTGCGAAAGACGGCTGAAGGGATGGCGTCGTGAAAAGAAAGAAGCCCTGATCCGTGGCGACTTTGAAGCTTTGAAGGCGCTTTCGCGGACCGCCAAAAATCCTCGTCCTTCGACAAGCTCAGGATGAGGATTTTTGGCTAGACCTCCCCTCACGGTGAGCCTGTCGAACCGCGACAAGCTCAGGATGAGGATTTTGGCTATATCTGCACAAACCTCCTCATCCTGAGCTTGTCGAAGGATGAGGCAGTCCTGCTCTACTTCGGCGCGATCATGTCTTCGGGGCGGACGATCTTGTCGAACTCTTCCGAGGTGACGTAACCGCCGCCGACCGCTTCTTCCTTGAGCGTCGTGCCGTTCTTGTGCGCGGTCTTGGCGATCTTCGCAGCGGCGTCGTAGCCGATCTTGGGGGCCAGCGCCGTCACCAGCATCAGCGAGCGGTTCAAGCCGGCCTTGATGTTGTCGAGGCGCGGTTCGATGCCGACAACGCAATGTTCGGCGAAGCTCACCGCGCTGTCCGCCATCAGGCGCACGCTCTGCAGGAAGGTGTAGGCCATCACGGGGTTGTAGACGTTGAGTTCGAAATTGCCCTGGCTGTCGGCGAAGGTGATCGTCGCGTGGTTGCCGAAGATGCGCGTGCAGACCTGCGTGACGGCTTCGCACTGCGTCGGGTTCACCTTGCCCGGCATGATGGAGGAGCCCGGCTCGTTTTCCGGCAGCGAGAGTTCGCCGAGGCCCGAGCGCGGTCCCGATCCGAGGAAGCGGATGTCCTGCGCGATCTTGAACATCGACGCCGCGACCGTGTTGATCGCGCCGTGGCTGAACACCATCGCGTCATGCGCGGCGAGCGCTTCGAACTTGTTCGGCGCCGAGGTGAACTTCATGCCGGTGATCGCGGCGATGCGCTCGGCCACCAGCTTGTCGAAGCCGACGGGTGCGTTGAGGCCGGTGCCGACGGCAGTGCCGCCCTGCGCCAGCTCCATCAGCTTGGGCATGGACTGCTCGATGCGCTCGATGCCGTTCTTGATCTGCTGCGCGTAGCCGGAGAATTCCTGGCCGAGCGTGATCGGCGTCGCATCCTGCGTGTGCGTGCGGCCGATCTTGATGATGGCTTTCCACGCCTTCGCCTTATCGTCGAGCGCTTTGTGCAATGTCTTCAGCGCGGGGACGAGGCTGTGTTCGATCTCTTCCGCGCAGGCGATGTGCATGGCTGTTGGGTAAGTGTCGTTCGACGACTGGCTCATATTGACGTGGTCGTTGGGATGGACCGGCTTCTTCGATCCCATCTCGCCGCCCAGCATCTCAATGGCGCGGTTCGAGATCACTTCGTTGGTGTTCATGTTGGATTGCGTGCCGGAGCCCGTTTGCCAGACCGACAGCGGGAAATGCGCGTCGAGCTTGCCGTCGATCACCTCCTGCGCGGCCTTCACGATGGTCTCGCCGATCTTCGGATCGAGATGGCCCAGCTTCATGTTCACTTCGGCCGCCGCGCGCTTCACGATCCCCAGCGCCCGCACGATGGAGACGGGCTGCTTTTCCCAGCCGATCTTGAAATTGTGCAGAGAGCGTTCGGCCTGCGCGCCCCAATATTTCGAGGCATCGACCTGAATGGGGCCAAAGGTATCGGTCTCGGTGCGGGTCTTGGTCATGGTCTGGCCGTGCGGATTTCTGCCCGTGGATTAGGTCCGGCAGGGGCAAAAGTCCATGCGGCGCGGGGCGGCGCTACTTCTTGCGGAAGGAGTCCAGGCTGACGACTTCGCCCGGTGCGGCGGGCGGTTTCTCCTCGCCCGATTCGGCAGGAGCCGCAGGCTGCTCGGATTTGGGTGCCGGCGTGAG
>JBQCJO010000440.1:0-5379 GCA_051952735.1 Rhizomicrobium sp. | reverse complement strand
AGAAGGCCAACGCCATCGTATTGATGAAGGAATATCCCCATACCGATTATGCGGAGCGGGGAGAAGAACTTTTCGATATCTGCACCGGCATGGCGGAGGGAAAGCTGAAACCCGTCTCGCATCTCTTCGATTGCCGGATGGTCGGGTTTTATCCCACCACGACCGAGCCGATGCGCAGCCTGGTGGACAAATGCTTCGCAGCGGAGAAGCGTCCGGGCATACTATCGGTGAGCATCGGCCATGGTTTTCCCTGGGGCGATACGCCGGAAACCGGAACGAAGGTGCTGGTCGTCGCCGACGCCGATGCCGCGCTGGCGCAATCGGTGGCGACCGAGATCGGCCGCGACATCTACGCTCATCGCGAAGCACTGCTGCCGAAATTTCCTAGGATCGAGGAAGCGCTGGGTGCAGCGCGCGAAACCAATGGCTGCGCCGTTCTCGCCGATACGGCGGACAATGCCGGCGGCGGCGCGCCGAGCGACAATGTCTCGCTCCTGCGCGCCATGATCGAACGCGACGTGAAAGACGCGGTGTTCGGTTGCATCTGGGATCCCATCGCCGTGCGCACCTGCGCAGAAGCCGGCGTCGGCGCGACATTGCCGCTGCGCATTGGCGGCAAATGCGGCCCGGCCTCCGGCGAGGCGATCGATATTGTCGCGACAATAAAGGCTTTCCGCGCCAATCACGATCAACAGGGTTTGGGCCCCGCGCGCGCGGCGATGGGCGATGCGGTGTGGATCGAAGTGAATGGAATCGATGTCGTGCTGATGTCCACGCGCACGCAAACTTTTTCACCGGATGCGTTTACAGGATTGGGCATCGACCTCAAGAACAAGCGCATCGTGGCGGTGAAATCGAGCTGGCATTTTCAGGCGCTGTTCGGGCCGATGGCGGATCGCATCATTCCCGTCGCAACGCCCGGCGCGATTCAGATGGACTTCGCATCCATCGACTATCGCAAGAAGCGCGATCAGGATTTCTTCCCGCGCGTGAAAAACCCGCTGGGTCTTTAAGCTTTCTTGCGCTTGCGGCCTGGCTTCGGCTTTTCGGGATTCTCGCGGCGCACGGCTTCGATCAATTGCGACTCCGGGCCGGAGCAGATCGACAGCACGCGGCACGGCCCGCTGTCGGCTTTAAGATAGGCGTGGCCCATGCCGCTGTCGAAATAGAGCGAGTCGCCTTTGCGCAGAGTGAGTGGCGCATAAAGCTCGGAATGGAATTCCACCGTGCCCTCCAGCACGAAAGCGTATTCCTCGCCGGAGTGGCGGATCATCTCGCCGAATTCTTCCAGTGTGCGTTTGTGCAGTTCGGCAATCACCGGCACGAAGCGCTTGTTGAGGAAATCCGCCGCCGGATAGAGGTGGCTGTAATTCTCAGTGTCGATTTCCTGGCCTTGTCCGGCCGGTGTGAAGCTGCGGCGGCCGGTGACGGCGCCGGGCAAGCCAGCAACCTGCGGCGTGAAGAGCTGCGAGATGTCCACGCCAAGCCCGGCGCTGATGCGCGCAAGCTTGTCGTAACTGAGGGACATCCGGTCATTCTCGATCTTCGAGAGTGTGGAAACTGGCAGCTCGGTGCGCTTGCTGACTTCCGCTAACGTCCAGCCGCGTTGCATGCGCAACGCCTTCAACGCGGCGCCGGGCCGCGCGGATGTGCGCCCGCCGGGGTCGCGATCTGCCAGTTTCAGCCGGTGATGTGCCATGCCTGAGTCTCCTCGGAGGCGAGCGTATTTTCGTTCGCATCCGGTGTCGAATTTAGCATATTTGAAAATTGTTGCATTATTGGAAAATATCGGCGAAGTTTCTCCCGTTGCGCAAGTTTTAGGGGGACTCGCATGACTCGCCGCATCACAACCGTATTGCTGGGTACGATTTCATTTCTGGCGCTGACCGCGCCGGTTTTCGCCGACAGCGGCTCCATCGAGGAGGTCGTTGTCACCGCGAGCAAGCGCAACACCGCGCTGAAGGACGTGCCCATGGCCGTCACCGTCGTCGGGCAGGAAGACCTCGACCGGTTGAACGCGCGCAGCTACGAGGACTTCATCAACAGCGTCCCGGGCATGAGCCTCAGCGAGGCCTCACCGACGCATCCGCAGCTCATCCTGCGCGGCATCAATGCCGGCGGCGTCGGTTCGACCGTATCCACCTATCTTGACGAGACGCCTTACGGTTCGAGCAGCGCACTCGCCAATGGCGTGAACACCGCGCCCAATCTCGACACCTTCGACATCGAGCGCGTGGAAGTGCTGCGCGGTCCGCAAGGCACGCTCTATGGCTCCAGCACGCTTGGCGGTTTGTTGAAGTTCGTGACGAACGCGCCCGATCCGTCGGGTTTCGCGGCGCAGTTCGAGGCCGGCGGCACGGAAGTCGATCATGGCGGCTCCGGCGGTTTCGCGCGCGCGATGGTGAACCTGCCGCTTTCGGACGATCTGGCGGTGCGCCTGGTGGGATATGACACGCATGACGGCGGCTGGGTGGACGATCCGGGCCGTGGCGTGAAGAACACCAATGGCGTGACCAACTACGGCGGTCGCGTGGAAGTTCTCTACAAGCCCACCGACAAGTTCTCGGTTCGCCTGAACCTGCTCTCGCAGAAGATCGACGCGGGCAATAACAACGTCGAAGATGTCGTCGTCACCGGCAACACCTTCCATCCGCTGGTCGGCAACTATCAGGAACTGCGCACCACGAACGAGCCGAGTCGCGCGCGGTACATGATCTACAACGCGACGATCAATTGGGACTTCGACTGGGCGAACCTCACCTCGGCGACGAGCTATGGCACGCTGCGCGACCAGGTCTTCCAGGACGGCACCGGCATTCTCGGCGTCGACATCGATGGCCGGTTGGGCGTCCAGAAGTTCACGCAGGAAGTGCGCCTCGCGTCGGATTCGAACGGCAGCCCGTTCGAATGGCTCGTCGGCGGTTACTACACGCAGGAAAAGGCGGGACTACTTCAGAACCTCGTTCTGGCGCCCTCCACGCCGCCGCTCGGCTTCCTGCTGCTGAACTCGCACTACACCGAGACGGCCGCGTTCGCGGACGCGACCTATCATTTCACGCCCGACTTCGACGTGAGCCTGGGCGGCCGCTATTCCGAGAATCGCCAGAGGGCCAACGAAACCGGACTTGGACTCGCACAAGGAGCTTCCAGCGGTGACGTGTTCACCTGGTCCGCAGCCGCGCATTACAAGCTGAGCGATCTGGTGAGCGTGTATGGCCGCGTGGCAAAGGGCTATCGCCCGGGCGGCCCGAACGCGCTGCCGATCGGCAACCCGGCCGGTGTGCCGACGTCGTATGGCGCGGATTCGCTTATCAACTACGAAGCTGGCGTGAAGGGCGACTTCTTCGACAACACCATCTCCTTCGATGCCGACGTCTTCTATATCGACTGGAGCAACATTCAGCTTCTCACCGTCATCAACAACACCGGCGTCAACAGCAATGGCGGTTCCGCGCGCAGCGAAGGTGTCGAGTGGAATGTCGATTGGCACGGGATTGAGAACCTCAGCGTCGGTTGGAATGGCGCCTACACCGACGCCAAGCTCACCGAAGACACCGATCCGATCGTCGGCGGCAAATCGGGCGATGCGTTGCCGTGGGCGCCGAAATGGACGAGCACGATCAACGCCGATTATCGCTTCGATGGCGGCGGCGCGTGGACGCCCTACGTCGGCGGCAGCTGGCGCTATATCGGCGAGCGCAATTCCGACTTCCAGGCGGGTGGGCGTCCCTTGCGTCTGGACTCCTACAACGAACTCGACCTGCGCGTTGGCGTCGATTGGAACCAGTGGGAGCTTGAGCTCTACGGCAAGAATCTGAACAACGCGAAAGGCGTCACCGCGTTCTCGGCGTCCGGCACCTCGGCAGCATCGGGAAATGCGGCGAGTGTCGCGCTGATCGCGCCGCGGCTCTACGGCGTGGTGCTGCGCGCCAAGTTCTGAGTGCATGGCGGTGCGCCTTCCCCTTGGGGCGCACCGCTTCTTTTTCTGTGAGGTCGCATCGTGCTTGCGCTGGACATCAAGACGGAACGCTGGCCGCTGAAAGAGCCGTTCCGGATTTCCGGCTATGTGTTCACCGAAGGTGAAGTGATCCTCGTTTCGCTCACGCAAAACGGTGTGACGGGGCAGGGCGAAGCGGCAGGTGTTTATTATCGCAAGGAAACGCCGGACACGATGGTGGCGCAGATCGAGGCTGTGCGCTCCGCCATCGAAACCGGAATTTCGCGGGAAGCCTTGCGCGAGCTTCTGCCCACCGGCGGTGCGCGCAATGCCATCGATTGCGCTTTATGGGATCTGGAAGCGAAGCGATCCGGCGTGCCGGCGTGGAAGACTGCCGGATTGCAGGCGCCGGGGATCACGAAAACGACTTTCACTATCGGCGCCGACACGCCGGAGAAGATGGCCGCGGTTGCGCGCCGCTATGCGCCCGCGCCGCGCCTGAAGTTGAAACTCACGGGCGAAGACGATGCGCCGCGGCTGAAAGTCGTTCGTGCCGCGCGTCCCGAAGCCTGGATCGGCGTGGACGCCAATCAGGGATTCACACGCGCCACGCTCGAAGCATTGATGCCGGTGCTGTGCGAAACGAATGTCAGCCTCATCGAACAGCCGGTGAAGGTCGGGCACGAAGCGGAACTGGATGGTCTCAACGCGCCAATCCCGCTGGCGGCGGATGAAAGCGTGCAGGGCTTGAGTGACATTGCGAAAGCAAAGGGCCGCTTCGACATCGTCAGCATCAAGCTCGACAAATGCGGCGGCCTCACCGAAGGGCTGATGATGGCGCGCGCGATCCGCGAGCACGGCATGCGTCCGATGATCGGCTGCATGGAGGGGACATCGCTGGCGATGATCCCCGGCTGCCTCGCCGGCCAGCTTTGCGAATTTGTCGACATGGATGGTGCGATGTTTCTCGCGCATGATCGTCCGCCGCAGGTCGTCTATCGCGATGGCGAAGTGATTTGTCCCAACACAGGGTGGGGAATGCCGGCCACAGGCGAAAACCTGCGCGCGGCGTCATAAATAAAGGGAAGGGTCAAGAACGATGATGAAGAAGATTCTCGCGGGCTGTTCGGTTCTGCTCGCACTCGGAATGACCGCCGCGCTGGCTGCGACGCCGACCACCGGCCCCGCGCCGCTTCCGCCGGCCACGACGGCGGCTGCACCGATCGCGCAGCCCGTTGCACCGCCGACCGGTCCCACACAAGCACACGAACTCACTGCCGAAGATCTGCATACCTTTCTCGATGGCATGGTGCCTTACGCGCTGCACAACGGCGATATTGCGGGCGCGACCTTCGCCGTCGTGAAAGATGGCAAGCTCATCTTCGCGCAGGGCTATGGCTACGCCGACCTCAAGAAGAAGACACCGGTGATCGCGGACCAGA
>JBQCJO010000439.1:0-2090 GCA_051952735.1 Rhizomicrobium sp. | reverse complement strand
GCGGTTTGCACACGGCGCACATCCATCCCCACTCGGTCGTCAGCGGCACTTACTATGTCGAGGTGCCGAAAGGCGCGGCGGACATTCGCTTCGAAGATCCGCGGCTCGCGATGATGATGGCGGCGCCCCCGCGCAAGGCGAGAGCACGGCGCGAAAATCAGACGTTCGCGCAGGTGTCGCCCAAACCGGGCACTCTGCTCCTTTGGGAAAGCTTCCTGCGGCATGAGGTGATGCCCAATACGGCACCGGGAAAACGCATCAGCATCAGCTTTAACTACGCCATGCGCTGAACGCGGCCTTCGCTTTCGCAATTTGCATGATGGAGCGATAGAAGGCCCGTTCCATATGTGGTTTTGCACTGTGGAGTTGCCGATGCGCCGTTTTCCGATCCCTGCCCTTGCCGCCTGCCTGCTGTTCGCCACGCCGAGTTTCGCGGCGGCGGACAAACCCGTGGAAGTGATGATCGTGGGCGGCTTCCACATGTCGGGCGGGCACGACATGCACAATGTGCAGGTGGACGATGTTCTGGCGCCCAAACGTCAGAAGGAAATCCAGTCCGTCGTGGACGGCATCGCGAAATTCAAGCCCACGACCGTCGATGTCGAATGGGATGAGCCCTACACCTCGCAGAAATATGCGGACTTTCTTGCCGGCAAGCTGCCGCCGTCCCACAACGAAGTGATCCAGCTCGGCTTTCGCCTCGCCAAGCAGCAGAGCATCTCCGTGCACGGCATCGATGTGATGACCGATTTCCCGTACGAGCCCGTCGAAGCTTACGCCAAAGCCCATGGCGAGACAGCGATCCTCGATTCCGCCAATGCCGATATTCAGAACATGGTGGACACGATCAGCAAGACGCTGAAGAACGGCACGATCTCGGACACGCTGCGCTATCTGAATGAGCCGTCCCGTATCGCGCGCGACAATGACTTCTACCGCAACATGATCCGCGTCGGCGGCGGCGCGCAGCAGCCGGGCGCCGATCTTCTCGCTGCCTGGTACAAGCGCAACGCTTATATCTGCGCCAATCTCGTGCAGCTTGCGAAACCGGGCGACCGCATCGTGGTGTTCTACGGCTCCGGCCACGCCTTCTTCCTGCGCCAATGCGTGACGGAGATGCCCGGCTTCAAACTCGTCGAAGCGAACGATTATCTGCCGAAGTAATCAGACGGCGAAGTGATAGAGGCCGGCCCATATGACGAAGGCCATGCCCGCTGCGCCGGCGACGCAGGCGCCGGCGAATGCGGCGCCTGAGATGATCCCATCCTTCAGCGCCGAACGGCCGACGACAAACGAGACCGGCAGGTAGAACAGCGTGGCGGTGACGACGCCCGGTGAATATTGCGCCCACCAGGCTGTCGCAAAGAGATGAAACAGCGCGTCCCAGAAGAGATTGGCGCTGGCCCATGCAACAAGGACGGTGGCGGTCCAGCGCGTGCGCGCGGTGGCGGCAAACGCGGTCAGCGCGAGCATCACCGCCATGAAGAAGGCGTTGTTCTCGATGAAGGCCTGTTCGCTCATCGCACCGCCCACGACATGGGTCACCCAATGGGCGAAGCCGCCCAGCCATTCCTCGGCGATATGCGCGGCGAAGCTCGCTGGCATGAGCCAGATCAAACGATAGAATGTGCCGGATTCGGGAAGCATGGCGCTTCGTAGCATGCGCCGGACCATTCGGGGAATTTGGAGCATGGACGAAGACGACCTTCCGCCACAAAGCTTGCAGGAAGCGCCGGAGCAGACCGAAGGCTTTGCCCGCTCATTGGGAGAACTGGCGGGCGCGAGCATCTGGATCGCCCTGTTTCTGGCCGTCGCGGGAGGTATTTTCTATCTCGTGCTGCGCGCCACGCACTGAGCACTGAGGGAACATGCAGAACATTCTTCGCATCGCCGCTTTTGGTGTTCTTCTGGTGGCCTCCAGTGCCGCCGCGCAATCCGCGGGTGACCAGCAGGCCGTGGTCGATACCTCACTCGGCACCATCACCATCGCGCTTGACGCCGTGCATGCGCCGCAGACGGTCGCCAATTTCATCCGTTACGCAAATGAGAAACATTTCGACGGCACGGTTATCTATCGTGTCGTGCCCGGC